>NZ_JBEAES010000012.1:0-177616 GCF_050477165.1 Brevibacillus sp. FIR094
TATCGATAAACAACTTACAGTACACAGCAATTCCCCCGATTTCATATCAATTTATGTCCAATTGTAAACTGCTGATTTATTCGATACCACTTTTCTCCCTACACATTGTGATAAGATGAACAAAAACTAACTAAATATAGGTGATTAAATGGGCCTTACACATGAGTTTTTCTTACTACGGAGTGAAAGTGATGATGAACCAGTTGAGCAGGTAGTTTTAAGTGATAACCTTGTCCTTTACATATGGGACTCTTTTCGTTGGATCCCTGCCTTTAATCCCTCAACCAAAGAAAACCACGTCGGCTTAAATTACCACGGTATTACGTTGATTCGTCATGAAGGTGCAAACCTTCTCAAAGACATTTGCTTGAGTTGGTCATCCTTGTTTTCTCTGGCTCCTTCAACCCTCCAACTCACAGGCGACTTTGTTATGGACGAGAATGGTAATGGCCGATACGAGAAATTGAATTTCACCAGAGATGATCTGACTAAGCCCCTAACAACTTTAGCAGCTATTGCGGATCGGGCTTTTCTTGAAAACTACATCATCGTTCACCACGGCATTTAACATATTGAGCAATTTGTTAAATCTCGCACTTATCGCACACAACATCTTTGTTTGGATCGGTTTGGTAATATTCTTCAAATCCCGTGCAAACAATGACTTCCCCGCAGCGTTGACAAATCAGAGTTACCTTTTCGCCTTCAATTTTTACTTTTGCCAAGACGTCCACCACACTTTCCACAACATGAGCAGTTTGTTAAATCTCGATTTTCTTGTAATGCTCAAATTGGCCGTTCTTTTTTAGCTGATAAACCTTACTTAGAATTGTCCCGTGAGTCCTACCCAAGGCCATTGCAATATCAGCTTTTTTCATGCTGTCCCACATGGCGCACATATACGCCAGTTCTTTTACCGTGAAAGGCTTCCCATGGTTTTCGTGAAATTCAGGATTATATCTCATTCGATGATTTGAAGCCGTGTATTCGATTCCATCCTCCACATAGGATGCAGTCATTTCTACACCACCGTTTCGATTTAACATAATTGAGCTTGTGTTAAGCTTGGATATTGATCTCTAGGCTAAGCAAAGCGATTCCTCCCGTTTAACAAATCGTGTGTTTTGTGCTGATGAATCTGTCGAAAACAATTACTGTAAATCCGGAAATATGGACGGTATAATTTGCTTGCCCATTGTAAATTTGCTTTCTTCTTCGTTGATGGAACGCCGTGTGCGATGAAAGTCGCCCGCACGGTGTAGGCTCGAACGAAAACCCTCATAAAGAGAAGGGAATAAGTCGAGAATAGCCTAGTAGTACCGAATATTGATTCACTAACCATAAGAGCCAATAGTCCAGTTACTTTTAATATTCATCCGGATAAGTCAGATTGGCGGAGTAAACTAACATCAATATCTTTCGAGTCGACTGAGTTTATCGATGCGTATGACACAACTAAACCAAACTTACCATTTATGCCAGGTCGTATGGTTATCATTCAGCAAACAGGCACATATATCTGTACATTTAAATCAACCGGATATCCAGATGTAATTGTAACAATCACTGTTGTTTAATAATCCATCAACAACCCTTAGGGAAACCTAGGGGTCTTTTTTTACCCAATTACCGATTTGTTAAGTAGCCACTTCCAAAGCTTCCAAAGCGGCGTCGCAAATTGTCCTTGGGCTTATAGCATATATGCTGCTTGGAATGTGCTCATAAAAGACTAGGTACGCCAAATAGTTAGATTCTCTCAATGTTTTGAACTTCTCCACTAGCATCCAAGCATCAGTTAGGTTGTGGAGTGGGTTCCAATTTGCATAAAAGTCATCGGGCATTGCTTGCTGCCATCCAAAGGCTTGCATTCCATTATGAAAGGACCACTTCCACCCCATCACCTTCGTTGCCAGCGTTTCAATGATCTGCTGTTCAGTCATTGTCATCCTCGTCTTCCTCCTCAAACGCTTTTTTGAACATGCTTTCTAAGGCTTTTACATACGTCTCCAATTTCTCATCGGACATACTGTTGATATTTGGTCCGTGTCCTGGTACCGTTTGAAAGTTCGCCAATCGTTTGAGTAGATCTTGTCTAGCTGGTGTCAATGCAGTTATCTCTCCTTTCCTGAATAACTATTTTGATAAATACAGCCGTTTATGGTTTTGCTTATCTTCTTCTGTTTCCAGTACCATTTCATCGGGCTCAGGGCATCTGCCACGTTGATAAACCCAGCAGTCAATGCCGCACCCGCCCATAATCCCAACTTTGTGGCAATCAGTTGTATCAACCATGCCATAGAACGCTTCTTCTAAATGGTTGTCCACCTGCTTTCCTCCCTACACATAATGTAAAATTTAAATCATCCTTCATTTCACTTCATTGGGCACCAACGTTTTGCCGTTTTCAAAGCTAACGGACTTGCATATGTCATTGTCCCAAATCCGATAAAGTTATTTAGTGGTAGTCCTCGATCTTTCATTTGTTGCGTTTGTGGATGTTCGCAGTAATAACGTTTTCTGCCTGATTGGTTTTGTTGCGTCTGCTGCCTTCCTTGCTGCTTGCAGTACTCGCAATACTTACAGCTTCGAGTCACTTTCGTTTGCCACTCCTTATCTCACTGTGCATTACTCTTTGATCAGCTGTACCTCTGTCTTTGGCACTAGCGACACCTTCCCGGATTTCTCCCACTTAACAAGTAGCTTCGCAGGCTGCCATTGTATGACCACTCCCCGGCCTAATTCCGGGTGTTCAACTTTATCACCAGCCAAAAACGGATACATTTCCCCGTCTCCCTTTTTTTGTCCCAGCCTCCCACGTTACGCTCCAAGAAAAAGGAGTGTAGTTCCATGGAGAGGTCTTTTTACTATGTCGTTTCTTGACCGAAGCGAATGCATTAGTTCGGACATTATCCGAACGCTTTATTCCATTTGCACTCGTTCAGTCCAAGCAGCTAAAAATTCCGCCGAATCACATTGCAATCGTTTTTCCAGACCTCAACGTTCGCGTTTACGCCGTTGTTCGTGAACTATTCGGTGGGGACGGGATACGCTACCCTGAGTAACCCTATTTCCTCCCGTTCCAAGGCGGCAATGCTCCGCCTACTTTCCAGTTGTTCACGTATGAATTAGTGATGGACTGCTTGATATGGTCGTTTACCTTTTTGGTGATAAACCCCCGTCTCCAAGGGTGATCCGGTGCTGGCTTAACAGCTGTCATATGATCCCGCCTTTCTGGGGGAGAGGAGCAGCTTTACGCTGCCCCCGGTTCCTCACCGTTGAGTTTCGCCATATGTTCAGATACGAGTTTCTTGTATTTCGCCCAAGCAGCTTGTAGTTTGGAGGAGGATGTGCCGATCGATGATGCAATTTTTATCCACGTTTCGCCATTTTGTTTACGTGCCAGCAGTGCAGGGAAGTCATACTCCATTTCTTCAAACGCTGGGGCTTGTCCGCTCAAGATGAATGCCACCAGTTTATCCTTGTCGATTGCAGCGGCTGCATCCTCTTGTTTATTTGCCTCCTGATCGCTGTCATTCGTGTTGTCATCGGATTCTTCGTTGCTTTGTTGCTCTGGATCAGGTGTGTTCGCATTTTCTGTATCCTCAGTTTGGATTTCTGGATTGTCTTCGGAACCTTCCCCGCTCTCGGAAGATTCGTCGCCTTCTTCTCCGGTCTCTTTATCGTGTTCAAACTCTTCACTCTCGTTTTTATCGTTCTCCAGGTCATCGGTATCTTCGGGGTAATCGTCATGTTCATCCTCAGTGTCTACGCTAACTTGTGTTACCACGCCAGACTGATCGGTTGTGACGGATAAACCGCGACGTTCTTCTCTTTCATTCTCGTCAAACTCCAGAGCCATTTGTGGGTTTCCAAGATTTACAGTCACTTTGTCACCGATCATATCTACCAATTTCACTAGGGAAGTTGACTCGATGTTCCCTACCAACTCCAAGCTCAAAACCATTTTTTTATCATCCGTTGCCATTTTCTTTACCATTGCCGTAAATTGTGCTTGATTGCTCATTTTCCACACTCTCCCTTGGTTTAGAAATCAATTACCATCTGTTTTTTTGATGGCTTATTTTTTCGTGCTGGCGTGTCTCTTATAATCAGACCGCCAACAATCGGCTCTATTTCAATACGTGGGTTACCCCGATCAATTTGAAAATCCTGATACTGAATCAATGCCTGACTGTCATTTCTGTAGAGAATGCCCTCAAAAGCATCCGCCCAAGCTTTATCGGTGTTGTGGCAGTCTTTCTCTCTGGCATCGTTCCAGAAAATCCATGTGCGAAGAATAACCTTCCTAGTCTCAATCATCACCCAATCGTTATCCATGGCCCACTCAAGAGCAGCCTCTGCTACACGCTGTTTATAAAGCTCTCCCCACTTTCCGAGAGTTGGCTTATTTTTGACGATGGTGTACAGATGGTTCCAAGAAGGAACAACCCAGATATTCTCCATCTTCTTCGTAGTCTCGTTCCGCCGCCTTTTCTCCATCAGCAAGGGGATAATCAGCCGTTGCACCGTTTATGCCCCTTTCTTGATGGTCCGTGCTTTACCGGAGAAACGATGAATCAAAACCAGTTCTGTCATGCTATCGCGCTCAACCAGCCAGTTTGCTGGGTTTAAATCGCGTGCTTTCAATTCTTCTTTTTGCCGTTTGTTTGGTCGTTTGCCTTGCTTCATGACTGCTCTCCTCCCGGTTTAGGAACCTGTATTCAACGCTTCTTGTACCTGTCGCCCTGGAGCCATATCCCAGTCGATAAATTCTTGAAACACACGTCGAAAGGCAAGGTTCACTGTACCAACCGATCCGTCTCGATTCTTAGCAATGATGAGCTCAACCTTGCTGATTGGTTCTCCTGTTGCAAAATTTACGTACTCTTCGGTGTCATCCCTATGTAGAAAAGCAACCACATCAGCGTCTTGCTCAATATTTCCACTTTCGCGAAGGCTTGAAAGGTTCGGCCGTTTTACAATCCCTTTATCAATATCCCGGTTTAACTGCGCAAGAAGTACAACGGGGCAATCCAATTCCTTCGCTAATTCTTTTAGCGTGCCAGTATACTCCCCGATCTCTTGATCACGATTAAGGTTGCGGTTACGACGACCTCGACCTTTATTCCCAATAAGTCCAAGGTAGTCGATCAGAATCATACCCACTTTGCCATGCTTGCGTTTTAATGCCCGAGATTCTGCGACGATCTCGTTTAAAGCCTGTCTTCCCTTATCCTCCATGTAGATGTTAGAGCGATAAAACTTGTCGCTTACCTGCGTGAATACTTGCCATTCGCCTTCGCTCATCTTGTTGTGGCGGATTTTCAAAAGAGGTATCTTGGCCTCTGCGGAGAGCATCCGGTTTAACAAGTCTCCCTTTCTCATCTCTAGTGAGAAAATCGCTACCGGATCGCTATCAGGCTGAATACCAGTTGCTCGTGCCATCTTCAATGCGAACGCTGTTTTCCCAACCGATGGTCTAGCACCCAGAATGATCAGTTGACCCCCGCATGCTCCGCTGGTAAGCATGTCCGCTTTTGGTATGCCCCACGACTTGCCAAGAAGGGAACCACTATCTGTTCGAGTGTTTTCGATTACGGAAATGTGATCGAGGATAAAGTCCTTTACCGCTAGCAATCCTCCACGTTTACTTGGTCGAATTTCAGCGACCCTTTCTTCCGCCGAGTTCAGCAGCTCTTCGGCAGAATCATAATTCCCGTTCAATACACTCGCTCTGAGTGACTCCGCGTATCCGAATACTTTCCTTGTCGTTGCTGCCTCTTTGACTAATTCAGCGTGATGGTCTACTGCTGCGGCTGAGGCAACGACACTACCGAGACTAGTCAAGTACAGTACACCACCAATAGCATCTAGTTGTTTTTTATTACTCAATTCGGTGGTTAGAGCTACGAGGTCGATCTTTTCACCTCTATCTCGAAGGCTGAGCAAAGATTTGTAAATATCTTGGTGTCCTGAGTGTGAAAAATCTTCTGGAGACAAGATCAATTCGATTTCGTCGAGGCTCATCGGCTCCATGATTATGCTGCCTAGCGTTGCCTTTTCTGCTGGCAGGTTCTGTAGACGATCAATCATGTACTTTCTCCTTTCCCGAAAAGCATTTCTTGGAAGGCCAAGTCATTTGCAGCACGCCTTTCAAATCCAGCGTGAGTATGGTCTGAGCTATGGCCCATTGGAGTATTTGTTGATGGCTGTTCCACACGTGCCTGAGGCATGGGAACCACTTTCCTGCGCATATTTCCATCCAGTTTGTCGTACTGTTTTCGCAATGTACCTGCTGATAGGATATTTGTCTGCCAAAAGGAATCATCTGTTGCCCATTGGATGACAAGCTGTATGTCATATTTGCTACGCTTGTCCAGGTCGATCATCTTACGCATATCATCTGCCCATGTAGCTAGTGCAACAGGTGTGGCCTCTGGAACCTTAGCGTCAGGTTTCCAACGAATGATACGGTCGCGAAGATACCTTGCCAAAATAAATGCGTCTGTTGACTCGTCATAAACGCGCCTAGTGCGTTTGGGACAAGAATCTTTTTTATGTTTTACATGCTGTTCTTTAATGCTGTTCTTATATACTTCGGGAATCTCTTCGGGATTGTCTTCCGAATCTCTTCGGGAATCCTGTCCATCGGAAGCCCCTTCAACCATTGGTACATTAATGTTTTCAGCATCCTCCCTCTTCGGGAATTCAGGTGGAAACTCTTCGGGATTCTCTTCGGGAAAATTTGAGCCTTTTTGACGGCTATAGCTACCTAGATTTTGAAATGAATCATAGTTATTCACGGTGACCAACAGCCCGTTTTTTGTGTTCCCTCTGTAGAGCTGCCACTGGATCAATCCCATAGTCTTTAGTTGATTAAGCGAGTATTTGATTTGATCCTCGGACCAGTTTGTTTCTTTGGCATAGTCCTTCATGATGAATACAGCTTGTCCACGCCTACACTTTTCGTTGTCCTTGAAGTTCGCCTCACTCATAATCTCTTGGAAGATCCATTTGTCCCTTTTGCATCGAAAGGCCAACCGAGGGAGGACGTAGAACCCCGTTGTCCCGTATTCTGCTATGCCCATCCCCTGCCCCCTCGCGCATTAAGCAATCAAATCCAGATAGTGAATTGCACCACTAATCTTCTTTGTTTCCCGGCAATACTCACATTTTTCACATCTTGTCGGTTCAACCTCGCCAGATTTAACGGACTTAACACGCTCAATATGTTTGGCGACTATCGCAAGATGCGTTTCTATTGCGTCATAGTCAAAGTAGATAACTGCATGATCAGGTGGATCTTGTTTGGTTACAATGACCATGTGAGGTAGCAACCATTTCTTTACCCTTCTACCACTTGTCAATCGCTCTACCTCTGCATAGATCGCCATTTGAATTACATAACCGTAATAATCTAAGAAGTTTTCGTAACATTGAAGATCATTGTTCCACCATCTGCCGCCAATCTCAGATAGAGCCTTTAAGTCTGCGAATATCCCCAACTCTGGTTGATAACTATCAATCATGATTTTCCATGGGATACCGAATATTTCCGCAGTCATGATGACTTCTTTTTGACCAGCTAGTGCCTTCATAACCAATGGATCGCTTTCAAGCACTTCAATCATCTTGTTACAATGTTGGAAATTGCTCTTGAGCTGTCCCTTTGTTTGTCCACGACTGCTGTACAAATCGGGGTTGTTTGCCTTGAACTCGTCTAGAGTACCCTCGTTCCAAGCGTGTACATAATGACCCTCTGTAAAAGCTGGTGTGCTAGGGCGTTGATACCCTTCTGTAAGTTCAGCCATCGCTCGGGCTTCACATCCCCTATAAGCAGGTAAGAAACTCTTAAACTGACTTACAGACATGTAGTGGAGGTTGGCTTCAACAGAGTAGTAATTATGTTTGTTCAGCTTCATTTTCGTTCACCGGTTCATATTCACCATCAACCACTACTGCACCAGCGTTTAATGGGCTTTGCTGTTGTGGCTGTGGGGTCTTATTCATATCGAAGTCACTAGCATCCTCAAATGCTTGAGCCTGTTCGATCGTATCGAAATCTAACTCTATGTTTTTGCATAGCCTTCGCAATACCGTTTTGCGATACATCTCACCCGGGCTTTTCGTCCAGGCTTGTCCATTTGCTTGTTTGGAGTAATTTTTCCGAGTCGTTTCAATCTCAGATGCGCTCATCACCTCGTAAACCATTCCACCATCTTCAAACAAGGCGACAGCAAACGCTCCTAATATGGGTCCATCATTAAATGGCTTTGGCTTAAACTGAACGGTCTGTTGTCCATCCTTAATTTCTTCTGTAAACTCGTCACTTTCACGCACAAGCTTGGCGTAAATGTCCCTCACAGGGCGCACACTGTACTTCTTAGCAAGTTTCTTCTCACCTTTGTAGTCCGTCTGAAATTGAACGACACCACCATAGATGATTGCGTAGCACTCTTTGTTAAAGAAGTCGAGACCAAGGAATGCACCTTTGAGCATGGTTCTTGCTATGCTGGTCGGATCACACTTATCGACATCTCTCGTATCCTGTAGAACTGTCATGCAGTTTTGTAGGAAGCGCGTCTTGTTGAAGTTTGTTGGCATTGCTTCACGCTTGGAATCTAATAGCTTTTCAAGGTTGTTATGGATCACCAGTAGCTTGTTGTTTTGATCTGCCAAATTTGCCCCTCCCACTTGTTTTTTAATCTCAGGACGGCTAACATAGTTTTACTGATAATGTTTACCGTTCTGACCGAGACTCAGCGTTGCTGCGCTGGGTCTTTTTCATTTACTTCAATTTCGCCAATGGTTATTAAGGTGTTGTTTTGAAATAGCACATGATCGATCTTGGTTATTTTCCCTATCTGACCGTTAAAACCAATCTCTTGTCCAATTGATAACGAAATGTTACCTGGTCGCACCATCACTGTTTTTACGAAAGGAATTACGCGTTTACCAGCACTCACAGCATTCAGCCATCGTTTGTCTCGTCGCCTCACAGTTCCACCCCCTCTCCATTTGGTCGCGAGGCGCCGCCGTCCCAACCTCTACGGCAGCCGTTGTAGTTCCTTGCCTACGCCACGTCTTGACCTCGCTATGTATTACTTGGAGGTTCGAACCTCCGTGGAAGACTCAGTTCACGTGCGACTCTCAGATTTTGAAAGTCACTGAATCATCCACGCAGGGCCGAAGCCCGCGTTACTGCAATTCTTTAAGAGCATCCATCGCAATCCTTGCCTGACTTGATGACCTTGAGATTAATGTCGCTATCGCTTGAAGTTTCCCCTTCACTCTTTCGAGTTTTTCTTCTGCCTCAAGTGCTCGATGAATCCAATGGGGAAGGGCTTCTCTCGCCCGGAAAGCCTTGGCTGCATCTATGAGCTTATCCGGCAAATCAATTTCTCCCGAGGCGTGGCAGAGGCTCAAGTCTAACCCGGCACTTCGTTTTACTTCGCCCATTTAGTCAACCTCCGTTTCTGCTCCTGTAGTGATTCGAGATTGTCTCTGTTGGGGTAATCCCGCCTAAATTCCCAAATGCTTCGGACTTCCTCTTGGATATCTTCTAGCTCGCGCATCAAGTCTTGTACCTGTTCCTCCAGCGTTCCCAAATCCTGATCAAAGGCCAAAGTATCCATTTGTTTTTGTCGAATCTGTTCCGTTTGCTCCACATGCTCCGGAAAATCAAGCAGTTGCTGCATGCACCAACACCTCCTGTTGTTCCTCCAATTCGGTGATTTCTGCAAGGCGTGCGTCAATTTCTTCCTGACGAGCATACATACGAGCTTCTGCTTCCGACGCTTTTTTTCGGTAATATATTGCTTCGTCCATATTGCTATCCATTTCTGATTGGGCTTCGTCACGTAGCTCAGCCAAATTCGCTACTTCTTTTTGCAATTCCTGAACACGGATGTGTGCTGGCTTCATAAGGCTTGTCCTCCTCGGAAAGGTATGGTATTCTTCCGTTACGATGTTTTTCTAAGCCGTCCGTTCGCCGCGGGCGGTTTTTTCGTATTTCAGGTATGCTGCAACTTCTCTCGCTTTCAAAAGAACTGCTCTCCGCTTGCCCTTTACCATTACATACGGCGCCTTAAGAAATCGCTTCTCCCGCTTTGCCTTTACCTCCCGTAAACGAGTAGCTAGCCATAGAGCCTGTGATGCCTTTGTGTGTGCCAAACCCCTACGGTTCTCAACCGCTCTTTCTAACGCTCCGGCAGCCTGCTCTAACTGTTCCTCATCCAAGTAACCGGGATTTCCACCACACATTTCGATAAGAGTATTTGCCGTGATGATAAGCCGTTTTGCTTGCCAGGCATTACCCTCTTGCTGAACCCTGATCTTCTCTTCGACTAACGCTCCAATCATAATGAGCAACTGGTCTTGATCGAATACCATGTACTGATCACTCATGACGACCTGCCCCTTTCATCACTTTTATGAAACCTCTGCCCAAAAGCTTTGTCTTGTGCTTTGTCCATTGAGCTATCCAGCCCAACTTTCCTTCCTTTGTGATTACTGCCGCCATATGCGTTGTAGAAGTAACGACGTCCAACGTTTCTTGAACCAAATGCTCTATCTGTTGCTTTTCAGATGTACTCCATGTGGTTGGCGGTTTTACAAGGATGTTCTGGGCGCTCCTTATAGCTAGTAGCAACTCTTCGACTTCTTCGACCGTTTTAGCAACAACCGTATGCCTGTTCAATTCCACGTTGTTTCCGTCCAAAATGACCGGGCTTGTACCTGATGTCGATTCATAAGCTGCTGCCATGGCTAAGAACGGATTGTTTGTCACTTGTACAGCTCTCGACTTAACATCGGGCGGTGTCATAATTCTCCCCGTGGTGTATGAAGAAACTGCCTCCCGGCTTACATTAGCTTCGAAACCGAAAGCTAACTGTGTCATGCCAGCCTCTTGAAGTGACTGACCTAACTGTCTACCAAAGTCGCTCATTTGTTCGCACCATCCTTACCTTCATTATTCGATTTTCGATGTACAATGAATCCAAGCTCACTTTCCAGACTCCCCCTCGGCAGCCATATGAGCCGAGGGCATTTTTCTTTTTCGGATTAGTTCATGAAGCCTTTCTTTGTAAGCCAGAAGTTTTGGGAGCCGACGCTCTCTTTTCTCACGTGGCCATTTTGCTGATTGATTCACTTTTTTGGTGTACCAGCCAATGCGTTTGACCAGATTATCGAGTTTGTCCAGGTTGAATACCTCCAGTAATTGGTAGGGATTTCCACCCTTCCTGTCGAATTTCTCTGTCGGAAGAACGAGTACTTTGACGAGTGGCGTTCTTCTTCCAATATCAAAGACAGAAGGTGGTGAAATCTGTGAATCATGCAATCAACGTGAGGCAATTGTCAGAAGAGGATAAAGTGAAATTGGACAGTGATCTGAAAAGTCTAGGCTGGACTATACAAGGAACAAGTAAAGGACTACAATCTCCTGACAACCTAACTGACAAACTTGCAAGTTTGTGGCTTAGTTGCCCAGATGGTCATTTAGCCAAATTTCCTGATGGGTACGAAGTCACTCCAACTAATCAAGATGAATGTCCAAAATGTGGGCTTCCAACGTCAGTGATTATTCGCTAGCTTCAACCTTTTGGAGATACTCACGATAAATGTTGAAGCATGCTTCAAAGAGCGCGTCTTCCAATTGTTCTTTAAAAGGCTCCAACGACTCAGGAAAGTGGTACAGATCAAGACGATAGAAGTATTTAACCTCTCCATAACGATCCGACTGTTGTACGGATAATTGTGTGTGAATGCAACCGATTGCACTTTGAAACTCACTCAGAGGCCAATTATGTTGAACAGCAAGGCCAATAATTTCCGTTGCAATCTCATGGTTTTTGTTTGAAACGTAAAGCAGATCACGTATATTACGGATGGCTGGCTTTTTGTCGGTCATCCCTTTTCACCTCACTTTCATCACACAACTGCATGCACCGTCGAGTCATGGCAGTGACCCCACCTTGACCTTGTTTCAGCCTTACCCGGTGATTTGGTGGAATGTATTATGGCGCGGCTCATATCGTCGCTCGCTCCCGCTCTTCGGCGCTCTATGCAGTTGTGTGAAGCTTGTCCATCAGCACCGGGGATACTCACCCGGTCTGTTTTTGATAAATCTCTTCAAGGATCGTCCAACCTGCCATGTGCATATCACGGATGACTTTTTCTTTCTCTTCTGGCGTCTTTACGAAAGCGTTGCTTGCAATGCGAACAGTGGTGTCTCCATACTGGTACGTCTCCACAATGATTGGTTCATCGAACTTCCCAGCAGTTTTCATCTTGGAACCACCTCCTGTCACATGCTTATGCAGCATTGATGGGTGGACTACCATGGTTTTCACCCCCGTTGTTTTGTTGCTTCATAAGATCACTCCTTTCAGGCTGGTTGTTGATCCGCTTGTTCAACATGTTTTACAGTTTTGACAAAAAAAATTTCCCTTGGGTCTCTTTTTAAAGCTGCAGATATAGACAGAAGCACAAAACCTGTAGGTTCTTGTCCGCGCAACTCTATGTTAGTAATAGTTTGTCGTGTTATCTTTGCACGTCTGGCCAATTCCGAAACAGACATACCAACTTCAATCCTTACCTCTCTTAACTTGTTGTTCAACATGCTTTACACCTCCTGAAGTCAATGTAACACTTGTTTTACCGTTTTGTCAACCATGTTTTACAATGGTTTTGTTTATTATATTTTTCGTTTGTTGTAAAGTGTGTATTACAGGAGGTGATTTAATGAATAAGCTTGGGGATTTATTAATTCAGCTTAGAGGAAAAGAAACTCTTAGGGATGCATCTAAACGGATAGGTGTAAGTCACACATACCTTAGTCTGCTAGAGAAGGGCATTGATCCAAGGACAGGAAAGACTATTAGACCAACAGCAGATACTTTAAAACTATTAGCTAAGGCTTATCAGTACGATTATCAACAACTTTTGAAGGTTGCAGGTATCTTGAACTCTGATCTGACTGAAGACACTTTGCCTTCTGGAGTCCCCCACTATTACAAGGATTTTTTGGAAGTAATAAATGACCCTAGTGTTTCAGAAGACAAAAAAGAGCTAGCTCGTCTTCTTCTCAAAACCCCCTTACACCCTGAACAACTGGAATTACTCCGAGGAATGATAACTAACTTCAAGGCTGCAAACAAATAAAACGCCGTCTCCTATGCATGGAGAATGGCGTTTTTGTTTTGTTCTGCGAGTTCTTTTATAAGGTTCATTATATCTTCGGACATTTGATTTTCCCTTATCATCTTGCATAAAATTTGCACTTCTTCCGGTGATAGTGATTGCATTTTTCACCAACCCCCCTGATAAAAATTACCTATTTTATGTAAAAACAGTATAATTCTATCATATGGTTTAGCACCAATAACTTGGAACTTAAAATATTGGTTTTTTATCATTATTACAAAATTATTCATGAAATGGAAATTTTGTGTTATGATTTTAGTATAACGATATAAAATTGAGGTGGCCAATTTGAAACGTTTGATTGTGGCTTTTTTCATGATTTTTTCAATACTTAGCGTATCAACAGGAGCATCTGCAGGTAGTGGCATTGGTTGGTCTTCTGCAATTGATCAAAAAAATAAACCAGTTCCTACTCCCCCTGCAATTACTCTTCAGGGCAGTGGAATAGGCTGGTGATATAGGAGTCCCTTTTGGGACTTTTATATTTCCGAACAAATCGTTGCGATGTCGCCCTCGCGGAGCATTCCCAATAGCCTAACACAGTCTACAATGAGATTATTAAGTTTAAGTTTCCTCACTATAACAAATGCATCTTTAACCAATCGAGCTGCCTCAGTCTGATTGCCTTTATAAAGATGAAATTTTGCTATCATGAGTCTGACACTTACAGACATTTTCTTGTTGATTGGATCGTTTTTCTCAAACAATAATTTAATAGATTCTGAAAAAATCGAAAGCGTTTCTTCTATTTTGTCATACAATTCTTTACTAGTAAGATATCCCAGCACATAAATCAGATGGTTATAAGCCTCCTCGTGATGATTCCCCATAAGATTTATGAGTTCATGAACCCTCTCACCTTGCCCGGATTGAAGATGAACAACGCAAGAATTTAACTCACTCCAAATTTTAAAAATATCCCCTGGCAACTCACCACATAGTCTGTGTGCATTTAGAGCCTTTTGGAAATCTCCGGTGTTTCGATACGCAAATCCCAAGTAATTCAGGCACTTGGCATATAAAAAAATGTGCCTCTCTATATATGAATCCATTAGTGACTTTGCCTCTTCCCCGTACTTAATCAAGTGGTCCCATTTATCGAGAACATAAAATACAGACATAATGTTGGTATAAGCTTCAAACATCACTTCTTCTGGCAACATTCGTAAATGCTCACCAAGCTTTGTAGCTGCTTCATAGGCGTGATCCATGTCCCGATCTCGTACAACCATAAAGCGACGATAGTAGCTAAGCGCTAGATGTTCTGCCAGACGATTACGCTCGTTATCAATAACCAGGGTGTAGAAGTATTCGGCATCTCTTTGTAGGCCCTTCGCCTCCAGAATCACTCCGGTTGCATAAAAGATGTCGAGATGTTTCCCATCCTCAAGGGCTAGAGACACAATCTCCATTGTATAACGAAAAAAATTCTCTTCTCGTGTATAGCATAAAAACTCTGTAATCCTCTCCAGTTTATCCTTTGGAGCATGCCAACAGTCATACAAATAATCAGGTAAGAAGTAGTCTTTTGGCAAACTTAGATACTCTGTTGTAGCAATGAGTGCCTTTAGGTTAAACGGTCTCGTTCCCATTACCCATCGATCAAAAACATTCGAAGGATAATTGATGGCTTGAGCAATTTGCCTCCTAGATAAACCTCTCTGTTCAATTAATTCTTTTACTCGTTCTGAGACTCTTCGCTTCATAAATGCTAAATTAGTCCTCCTTCTTGCCTTTATATCTATTAGGTAGACACTTTTCCATTTCGTTTACTCTCATTTGCATTTTTTATACAAACATAATTATACATCCATTGAAAAAAAGTATTTTCTCAATCGCTCGACTTTTTATGACATAATTTTTAGTTGTAAGTAAGAATACAAAATAATTAAACAAAATTCGACATCATCCAAAATTTCTTTCACTGCGTTAGCTATATGACACATGTAGTAGATAACAAAAAAAGAGCAGCCTGAGCTCCTCTCACTTTTTTTCAAAATCTAAACCATATACCAATACAAATTTATATATGTATAGTGGCATATTGCTGCCCCAGAAGTTTCCACATTTGTTGTTCCGCATTTAGCGGATGGGATATAATGACAACAAGATAGTATACTATTAGAAAACGCCCAGTTTTCTGTTACCAAGGGCGTTTTTGTATTTTTAGACATCGACAGCTATCACTCATGGAGGGAAATATGGACCGAGTTTGTATGTACCTTCGTAAATCACGTGCTGATTTGGAAGCTGAAGCACGAGGTGAAGGTGAAACCCTTGCCAAGCACAAAAGAGCTCTTTTAAAACTCGCAAAACAGCATGAACTAAATATTATAAAAATTCGTGAAGAAATAGTTTCTGGAGAATCCCTGATTCACCGCCCAGAAATGCTAGAGCTCTTGAAAGAAGTCGAGAGCAAAGCTTATGACGCTGTATTGGTAATGGATATCGACCGTCTTGGTCGCGGAGACAAAGTGGATCAGGGGCTAATAGAACGAGCTTTTCGTGAATCTGGAACCAAGATCATCACGCCCAGGAAAATATACGATCCCAACGATGAATGGGATGAAGAGTACATGGAGTTTGAATCATTCATGGCACGCCGCGAGTTAAAGCTAATCAACAGACGTCTACAGCGAGGTCGTGTGGCCTCTGTCGAAGAAGGAAATTACATCGCTACTCGCCCACCCTATGGTTACCAAATTCATAAGACCGATCGTGAGCGTATCCTAATTCCACATCCCGAACAAGCTCGCATTGTGAAAATGGTCTTTGATTGGTATACACACGAAGTGCCTTCAAGCAGAATGGGGAGCAACAAAATTGCCCACACATTGAATAGTATGGGGTATTACTCATATACCGGAAAAGCCTGGTCTTCCTCATCTGTACTGGCAATCTTGAAAAATGCCGTATATGTCGGTCGACTCCAATGGAAAAAGAAAGAGGAAAAGAAGTCAACAGAGCCTGGTAAACGAAAGGATGTAAGAACAAGACCACGTAGCGAATGGGTAGACGTGCAGGGGAAGCACGAACCCCTAGTGGCGATCGAAACGTTTAAAAAAGCACAGGATATTTTAGGGCGTAAATACCACGTACCGTTCCAATTGGTTAATGGTATTACAAACCCCCTCGCCGGATTAGTAAAGTGTGACATGTGTGGTTCCTCAATGGTTCTTAGACCATACACAAAGCAACAAGCCCATCTAAAGTGTTACAACCAGCTTTGCCAAAACAAAAGTAGTCGCTTTAATTATGTGGAACAGGCTGTCGTTCTTGGGCTTAGAGAATGGCTAAACCAATACAAAGCCGATTGGGAAAAACACGAACAACCCTCACAGAATAATGACATTCTTGAGACCAAACGTCAGACCATCGCTATCTTTGAACGTGAATTAAAGGATCTGGATTCACAAAAAGGTCGGCTCTATGATTTTCTAGAAAGAGGTATTTACGATGAAGATACTTTTTTAGAGCGTTCTAAAAACTTGTCAAATCGAATGGAAGCCCTCCGCTCTGCAATTAACCAAGCAGAACAGGAATTAGAATTGGAATGTAAACGTCAGCAGGCACAGCTTGAAATTATCCCAAAGGTAGAAAATGTACTGGAACTATACGAACAAACGGAAGATGCAGCAAAGAAAAATTCTCTTTTGAAAACCGTAATTGGAAAAGCCGTGTACCGTAAGGAAAAGTGGCAACGTGAAAAAAACTTTGAGCTCACGCTATATCCATTGATTCCACAATAAAAAGACCCTCACAGATAACCTGTGAGGGTTAATTCATTGCCTTCTTTATCCGTCCCGATTGGGTCGTGCAAGGATACGTCTTTTTTGGTTTTTTTCAGGCTTCTTAGATGCATGAGGATCTCAATCTAAATGTCAAAAGGGGTGCGTAGGCAGACTCAGAACGTGTATATCTCCACGCTCTCTTCGAAAATTCTTACTTCCCTTACCACATGTCGGATCAGCTCTTTTTTATCTTCAAACGTTAGCTCATCCTGTGCTTTTGATAAATAATATTCAGCAGCTTCCTGGATCAAGTTGCGGCTATACTCATAATCGACCTGCTGTTTTGTTTGATCCAGCAGCTCGTTTAGACGCTGATTCAGTTTATCTTCCTTCTCCTTCAGTTCTTTCAACTCTTGGCGAATATCTTCTTCACCAATATCTTCTTCGCTAGACGCAAACAATTTAAGCAATCTCTTGCGTCCTGTTTTTGTTTTTTCGAGTTCCTTTTGCAATCGCTCCAATTCCACTTGCTCGAATGAAGTTTCCACTTTATCTTCCGCTGCCACCGCAATCTCGTCTGGATTATTCAACCAGGACGCAACCGTTTCCCAAACCTGATTGTCTAATTGCTCACATCTTACACGGCGACCGCATCCCTTATTTTTTGCACCTGCTGTATTCTTAACGTCGGTATACTCAAATACATGCTGGCTCCAGTTTTTCGCTTTTTTTCCTGACATGGTATTTCCGCAGGATCCGCAACGTACTAGACCACTTAAGAGGTACTCGTTTAAGCTCCGGCCCGCCCATCTTCTTCTGGATTCCTTAAGTAGTCGCTGGGCATGTTCAAATTTTACTTCGTCAATGATGGATGGACAGGGCAAGGATATCCACTCTTCTTTTGGCCGCATTTTCATACGGACTTTCTCATCTGGCTGGCGAAACTGATTACCCAGCATCCCTTCCGTATTCCACTTATTTTGATAAAATCTCCCCACGTACGCCTCATTCATCAGCATCTGTCGTACCACCTGACGATGCCATACACTAGCTCTCCGCTTTGTAGGGACCCCTTTATTGGTTAAATAAACAGCTATCCCGTTTATCCCTTGAACTAGCTCGTTGGGCTGAGTAAACAGATCAAATACAAGTCGCACCACTGCTGCCTCAGCTTTATTTATTACTATCTGTTCCTTCTCAGAATCATAACTGTATCCATATATTTGAAAGTCACGGAGAACGCGGCCTTGTCTTGCCTTTTCTCTTCTTCCACGACTCATTCGTTCATTAATTTTAGCTTTTTCGAATTCTGCAATTGCGCCACGCATGCTGTAAAAGAGCTGTCCTTCTGGGGTCTTGGCGTATTCGCCATTCACGAATACGAGCTCTATCCCGCGCTTATCAAATTCATCTGTAATAAGCAGTTGATTCATTAGCTTACGTGATAAACGGTCTGGGTCAAGACAAACGATCTTCGTAATGACTCCATCCTTAACATCTTGTCTTAGCCTTGAGAGAGCCGGTCGATCTAAGAACTCGCCTGATACATCATCTATGTACTCAGCAACTTCACTCGTTGCTGCCTTCTTCCTGCATTCCCTTAACTGATCGTCGAGGCTGAATCCGCTCTTGGCTTGTTCCTCTGTACTCACCCTGGCATATATTCCGATCATACGGCTTCTCCCTCCTGTATTTTCCTAATAAATACTGGTAACAGGCGGAACGAATACTGTCAGTAGAACTTCCCGGTATAATCTTTACATGCACCGTTCATCCCCTCCTGTCGAGAAGATATGCGCGAACGGCTTGTCAAAAGTAGTGAAGAAACCTGAAAAAACCGTCACCTTAAACCAAGGACGGGTTATCTACTTTTTGAACTCACTTTGAATATTTTCGCTGAATGTTCCTTTGATTTGAATTTATTCCTTTTACTGTTTTGCTTACATCATCGAAATGTAATATATTTCTGAAATGATTTGTTTTATTATCCATATTTAACAATTAAAGTAGGAATATGATGATTTTAACAAAGAGGTTCAACAAGCAATTCTTCAGCTTTGCTCTAATGTTTACTATTTTATTTTCTGGTCAGAACATTGGTCATGCCGAAAAACAATATTCTGATAATTTGATTGAAGTACATCAGGGTGCTAATAGTACCATTCTTCCTACCAGGTATTTACTGCATATCATTACTTACTTCTTGTTTGGACTATTGATTGACTTAGCACTTATATTTAGAAAAAAAACATCAAAATAATTAATAAAACAAAGGAGACATGTCCGAATAACATGCTTCCTTTGTTTTTTATAATGTTCATTTATTTGCAATTACTTGGTTACACTCACGAGGTCCTCTACATTGATCCAATCTATCGCCCAGTCGCTCACCAGCTTGAATCGCTTACGAATCGCGTCTATCTCGAGCACATCTCCCCGAAATCTTCATCGTCAACTTCCGGGCGCTTAATAAGGTCGCGTTCCTCATTATGCTTGAGTAGTTCCGTCCGATACTCCGGTAGCACCATGCGCATTGACGCGAATAAGTTATCGATTTTCTTCGCCACTGTTATCGTCCCTGTCGTTCCCACGATGTAATTACTTCCATGTTGTCCGGCTCCGACCGTTTCCACTCTGATGTACTCTTCGCGTGCCAACACGTCAAGCACGGTTATCACGCCTTCGCGACTTCGCCCGGTCTTTACAAATATTACGTTAATGCTCGGAGGCGTTGGATTCATCGCATAGTAATTTCCTAAAATCCGTAATACCTTGCGCTCAATATCCGCGAGCAAGCGACCCCTCCAAACAGGAACATTTGTTTGTATTGTATACGAACGCAATACGAACGCGCAAACAAAAAATGCCCTCCCCAGATTTTCCGAAAAGGAAGGTATTTACTTCTTTATAACAGAATCATTATCTACTCAAAATTTTCATTCTACGTGCTACAAGAAAAAAATGTTAAGGTGGTGATTTTTGTGCGTTCGCATAAGCAAAACACCGACAATTTTTCATCTTCCGCACATGAGTACACAAAAACTCCTTTCACACAGGCAAAAAGTCATTTGCAATTGCACAGTATACTGGCAAACTCGAAAAAAGTTTTCTCCGAACACTTTCATTCAAATGCAGAAAACCGTAGGAAATCGTGCGACCGAAAAGTTTTTAAAATCACAAATGCTTCCAAATCACCCTATTCAAAGGATCAAAACAGATCGGGCGAAAGTACGAATCGCAAGGAGGCGTTCAATTGCCGTTGCACGTAAGAGCGCTTTTCCTTCATGCTATGAGCCTTATTGAGTACGAACAATCGTTCTTCACTCATCTAATCAACGAATTTTTAGAGGAGATGAAATAACATGGCTACAATCATTGAAGGTTTCGTTCCTTATCAGGGCGAACATTGCGAGACGACGACGATGGGGAATTTGCTTCAATTTGCGGGTGTCCAGCTTTCGGAACCCATGTTATTCGGACTCGGGCAAGGATTGGGATTCATTTATTGGGATTCGAAGGGGATGGACTTTCCTTTTATTGGGGGGAGAGTGAAGCCTGATGAATTGACTGCTTGCTTAGCCACGCGACTCAACTTGACCGTCAGGATACAAGAAACTTCGTCCGTTGACAAAGCTTGGCAGAACGTACAGAGCCTCATTGAACACGGCATTCCGGTTGGACTTAAACTGGACTCTTACTATTTGGATTATTTCACAAACAAAGTGCACTTTGCCGCTCACTATGCGGTGATCTATGGAATGGATGACGAATACGCCTACATGGCGGATACGAAACAGCAGGGCGGACTGGTTAAGACGCGTTTGGATCATTTGGCCATGGCTCGCAATGCCAAGGGGTCTATGAGCTCCCGAAATCGTTCCTTCACGATTGAGTCGGTTGGTGCCCTTTCGCCGCTTGTACCTGCTATTCGAACGTCCTTAACCCAGAATGCTCATGACTATTTGAATCCGCCCATTCGAAATATCGGGAATAAAGGCATTATGAAAATGAGCAGCGAAATTCTGAAGTGGCATGAGCGCAGCAAAAATTTTGAGCATGATCTATGTTTAACTGCGTTGTTAATGGAAAGAGCGGGAACCGGCGGTGCATTGTTTCGAAACCTGTATCGCGATTTTCTCAAAGAATGTACAGATCTGCTTGGAGATCCAAAATTAGAGCAGGCATACTTGATGTTCGCGGAAATCGCTCCAATGTGGGCCAGTATTTCTTCTTTGATCGACCATGCAGGAAGAACGGGAAGTTACCAGGAGCTAAACCAGGTTTCCAAGTTTTTGCTCGAGATTGCGGATAAAGAACGAGCAGCTATGGAATTATTGTTGTAATTCCTTAGGTAGCGTAAGATCGGGCTTATTTGATTTAAGCTTAACGTACGTTTTTTCGCGTTTTGTTGTGGTCCTCTTCTATGGAGAAGATCCAAATTAATTAGCCCAAAATTCGACAATTTGCGCGTCAGATTAAAACCACCTCACTGAACTAACGGGGTTAGATAGTTCAATTAAACAGCGGTGAGTTTAAGACTTTATTATCAGGTCTTAACTCGCCGCTGTTTCAAATATTAGGCTTAGTCTAAAACTTAATTATCAACGAACACCTAGACGAGGGCTTGTTTCATACTGTCTACTTGACAGGGGTAAGACCATTCTCCGAAGGAGGGCTCAACTTGGTTTCATTCTGTTGTTATACGCTTATCCCGAGGATTTTGAGCTAGAGAGTCACTTCCTTGGTATCCATAATGATCAGTGGAAAGGACTCGTCGGCTGGATCAGTTCGGCCGGCATTAACCCGCCGAACAAAATGAGGCATCACTCAGTCGAAAAATCAATTTTTAAGACACCCCTATTACTTAATCAAATTATCTAGCTTCTCTGCTAGTTCTTCGTAATAAGACTAAAGCTCGAAGGAAGGATTGTTTAGGCAGTTCAATTTCCACTTCAATAGAGTTCATCATATGTATGAGTTAAACATTTTGCTCCACCAATCTTGTAATTTAGAATGAAGTAGTCTTTTGCCAGTCTGAGTTCTCTCTGTAATCTATTACACTTTGAATCATCTTTTCAATATCCCTCATGGAAGTATCAGGATCAAGCATTGATAGAGGGTCCTTACCATAACGGTTATAGTCCCGGTCCAGTATTCTGGATGGTGTCTTGCTATGAAAAATGTTTAAAGTTTCAAAAATAGCGGAAAACAACAAGCATATCGAATTTTTCTAAGAAAGGTGAGAGCAGATGTTCTTTCGAAATTTGAAGTTGTATTACAAAATCTTTACGCTTATTGTCCTAGCATTAATGATGTTGATCGCTGTCGGAGGGATTGGGTACATTTCCACAAGAGATGTGGTAGAAAGTTCGGAAACGTTGTATAACGAAAACTTTTATGCTGTCGAGTCGATCAGCAAGATCAGCACCAATATGCAGACCAATGCCTCTTATTTTATGGAACTAATGGTTACCACAGACCAGAAAAGGAATAAAGAATTAAAAGACAATATTGAACAAATGAAAAATGATAATGCAAAAGTAATAGCCGATCTGGACAACATCACTTTCGATCAGAAGAAAAGCGAGCTGTTCAAGAAATTCAAGGGATTGTATGCCGCTTACGTTACTGAACGAAATAAAACAATAGAACTTGCTACAACCAACAGGAACGTGGAAGCGTATCAGTATTACCTAACAAATGTCCGCGCTGTGCAGCAAGAGACCTTCGATGTGATGAAGGAATTCTCCGACTACATGGCCGATGATACAAGGAAGGTCAATGCAAAAAACAAGCAAAATGCCGAAACTGAAGCTACTTTCATGCTTGTTGCTGTCATCGTGTTTGTTATTCTACTTGCGGTAATCGGTGTTGTCATTAGCAATATGATTACAAAACCGGTAAAAAAAATACAGGAACTGATGAGCCGGGCCCAAGCTGGCGACCTAACCGTATTCGGAGAATATCAATCCAATGACGAAATTGGGACACTTACCAAAGATTTCAATCAAATGATCGCTGGACTGCGTACCGTTGTCAGCAAGATTAACGACAATGCCCTTTCCTTGGCAGGGAGCTCGGAAGAGTTGGCAGCTAGCGCGGAACAAACAGCGGAAGCCACTACTGTCATTACAACTGCGATTCAGGAAGTAGCCAATGGCGCGGAGCAACAGCTTCACGGGTCAGAGGAGAGTGCACGATCCGTGGAAGAAATGGCAGTAGGCATCCAAAAAGTTGCTGAATCAGCCTATACGGTGTCTGTCTCCTCCACAGAGGCTTCGGAGGAAGCGATACAAGGGAATACTTCGATTCGAGAAGCTATCGAGCAGATGGACTCAATCAAGGAGGCTGTAGATACCTCAACCAATGTCATAAAATTTTTGGGTGAACGCTCTGAAGAGATTGTCAAAATCGTAGATGTGATTACCGACATCGCCTCTCAGACCAATTTATTGGCGTTAAACGCAGCGATTGAAGCTGCCAGAGCGGGAGAGAATGGAAGAGGTTTTGCTGTTGTGGCTGATGAAGTAAGAAAGCTTGCTGAACAATCGGAGGAATCAGCAAAACAGATTGCACACTTAGTTCACGAGATTCAAAACAATACGAACCATGCCGTAGGCACGATGAGTAAAGTAAACCAAAATGTTCAATCTGGAATCAGTGTCGTCCACGAGGCAGGTGAATCGTTCCAGAAAATAGTAAACAAAATCCAGCACGTCACCGATCAAATTCAAGAGGTATCAGCTTTGGCAGAAGAGATGTCAGCCAGTTCCGAAGAGATCTCTGCTACTGTTTCTGAGTTTGAGCGGATATCCAAAGAAACAGCTGGGAACTCACAGTTGGTTGCCGCTTCCTCTGAGGAGCAGTTGGCTACAATGGAGGAAATTTCAGCTTCAACACAATCTCTAAATATACTGGCACAGGAGCTTCAGGAAATTACAGGTACATTTAAGGTAGCATAACGATAAGAATGGAAATCCTCGCATCTGCACAGATAGCGAGGATTTTTCGATGCTGATCTATTTTTGATCTCACTCGTTTTTTTAAGACAAATTGTCAAGCCACGTGCGAAAAAGCTTATATAATGGCAAGGTAGTGGCCTGTCTTGCGATCAGTGGGATGTCACTCGCCTTGCTTTCCCCATATCTTCATTTTAGAAGGTGTGCAAATAAAAATACGTGTCCGAATGATTTGACATACAAGCGTCAAATCAACTTTTGCCTGCCTAAACTTAACGCAAAACAGCTTTTCTTCTCCATCGATCCACCACATGTGCTCGCACACAATTTCACGTCCTCGCACCAATACATTTTTACATAAATTGTAAATAATGGTATATTCTATTTATAATATTTTGACTGGGGGTGATACATATGAAAAAGTTGCTTGCTGTTGTTTTCACTGTAATGATTGTAGCTTCTGTTCCGGTTGCTGCTTCCGCTTCCCCGTGGGGCTGGGGGGTTTGCCCTCCGTGGATTCATCTTTGCAGTAGAGGATAATTGCTATTTTCATAGTGAACGAGGACGATCATGCTCTCGTTTTCTTACAAGAAAATGTCCAAGTCGTGTGTTGTGTTATCCATTTCGAAGTAACGTCTTCACCATCCGTATCCTCTACAAAACTATAAATATCTATTAATTCACTTTACTAAAAACCGTTTTTATATTGACATTTATTGTAAATAAAACCATATTATTAGGGTGGACTAACAATGCAAAAACAAGATTTGTTTGATTTAGATGTACAGGTGAAATTCGTAAATCAAGTACAAGATGGCTTTCCATTGTCTGAGTATGGTTGTACTGGTATATGCCCAACTTATTGGCAATGCCCAAATTTTACCTACAACGGCTATTGCTAAGAAAATTATAAGTTTTTTAAAATATTAACTCACTGGCGACAGTGGGTTTTTGTTTTGTCTTAAGTAGGTAATTGAGCCATTTTCCTCAATTACCGTTGTGATAAATCAGTTCTCATCGTGAAGAGTGTTCAGCAGCTCGATTTTTTCTGCTTTGGTCATCGTTCTTTCCTCCATAACTATTTTGATAAATAAAGGTTTCTAATTCGTAAAAGATGAATTAACCTAAAAATTGAAATGCGATCACGTTATTTTTGGAGGACTTATGGAAAAGAAGATTAGTATTGTAATTGGTTTTCTTGTCGGAATTGTTTTAGTCAACTGGGACATAGACTATTTTTCCCTTTAAGAACTAGGAGTTATTCCATATTAGATACAATTGATTTGCCGGATAACATTACTTTTTGATGCCTGGAAAGCTATTCGTTCGAGCTGAAAATTTACATAGTACACATTTTGTAAAACCAGATCCCCTCTTGCTTCAAAACACTAAGGCACAGTAAGATTTAGGAAAAACAATTGGGAGTGGAAAAATGGTCACTTGTTACTTGAAATATGTTATTGATCCATATCAGGTCGATGTTTTTGAAGAGTACGCTAAAATGTGGATTCCTCTCGTCAATAAGTTTGGTGGACACCATCATGGTTATTTTCTACCTCATGAAGGAGCTAATAATATCGCCTACGCGCTATTCAGCTTCCCAAGCTTGGCTGAATACGAAGAGTACCGTAGGAAAATCCCTCTAGATGAAGAGTGCCAGAAAGCCTTTGCCCTCGCAGATAAAACAAAATGCATTATCAACTACGAAAGAAGCTTCCTACGCCCAGTACTTGAATAAATAGCTATCCAGTTGCCCATCTTTCGAGGATGGGTTTTTCCATGATCGTTGACATATTGATCAGTTTGTTAAAGGAGCCCCTAGTTATGAAGACCAGTCACGATCTTTTTCAGAGGCACCCCTTCATGTATCAACGTGTAGCCAATACTTTCTTCGATAATGTCGTGCGATCGTTCTGACAGCTCAAAACCGAAGATTTCCTGAACAAGTTGATACAAATTTGAATTCTGTTCCGCTCCTTTGCGGTATGCTTCAACGGCATTGTGATACTTTTGCAGGCGCTCTACTGTGTCGTCGTCAATCCAATCGCCTTCCTCCACTGTCATAGACTTACTAATATGTTGCACTATCGCATTTAGCGCATTCTCACTGCTTTCCAACTGTATCAGTGCATTGTATTCAAGCGTGACAGTTGCTCTGCTCAAGTCTGTCAACATCCTCATCACCTTCTCACAATTAATGATGTGTTAAGTCGTTTTCGTTGCATGGTATCGTATCCATTGTTCCCGTGCGACAAGTCAGCTTTTAATTGCTTAAACCATTCCTTGTCCTTCGTCAGCAAGGATAAATCGATCATTGGACATGTCCTCTGACATTCCCAAAATGAAACCAGTGAGTGTTCTACCAGTTTTGACATATGCATGAACCCAATCAGACTCTTTCAACCAAATCACCCCATTAACAAATCGTGTGATGTGATATTAGAAACCACAGTGCCTTTTTCACCTAAATTTAGTTAAAAATCTTTAGGAGGGCACATAATGTTATGGTTTTGGACGATTTGTCTAATAGTCATACTTTTAGTGGGAGCTACAACAGCAATTATATTTAGAAAGAACGCTGGCATATTTGTAGTTACCATCTTCATCACAGTTGGATTAAGCGTAATTATTGGTCTTGTCCCCTTAGAAAACGAGATGTCGGAAAGAAATATTAACATGATACAAAATATGTTGTATCTAATGGAGGTAAGGTACTAGACATCAGTTTGATTCATAAATCAAAGAATTCTAAAACATATCAAGTTAACTATGAATTGAACGGTGAAAAATACACTACTAGTTACCGACTACGTAATGCAGTAAATGCATCCGATACGGACATTGAAGAGGTCCACCCAGCCGATTAACTTTGTAACTATTAATAAAAAAAATAATTCGGAGCAGACTACTAAAATCAACCAACCTATATGGAGATGACTCTACTTATGGCCAACAACAATAGCAACAGCTCTGGTAACAGTAACAGCGGTGGTAATAGCAACAGCCCCGGTAATAACAACAGCCCCGGTAATAACAACAGCCCTGGTAATAACAACAGCCCTGGTAATAACAACAGCCCTGGTAATAACAATAGTGGCGGTAACAGTCCAGATTCCGGTCATTGGCATAACCCAAACACTAATAGTCAAGGACCCAATCAGCATAACCCTGATTTACCGGATACAAGTAACACCACCCACACTAACCCTAAACCTGATCAATAATTTGTTGTATTCTTAATCATTTTTAGCCGTTCATTACAGGAACGGCTATTTGTGTTTCTACTTAATAACTATTATGCTAAAAACTGTTTTCGATGTGGTAGAATGCCGATATACCTTTACCGGAGTGATTTATTAATGATTCAGAAACATGAGGTTATGGATTTATTCTTATCCGCCTGTCCCTCCTACGAAGAACGATGGGTCCGATACATTAGTGAATTATACGAAGATGGTGAAGAGCATCTACTTTACGTTGATCTTGGAGATTTCGCTCATCACGTAGTGGACCTGTATCAACTGAGCTACCTTGAGGAGTTCTCTAATCTATTTGAAGTCGTGGAGCATCTCCATATAAATGGTGACAGTTATGTGAAGGAGGCTGCTACTATTGGCTTTCTTGAGGCATTGCAAAATGTGTCCTCAAATTCTAATTTAGATCCCATACTATTCGTCCGTTTTTTAAAACCTGTTTCATTAAATTGGTGGGATGCATTGAATCGATTTTGGTCTGGGAGAAGCAATATTGTTGATGTGGAAGACTAATTTCACTAATTACACATTGTGTATCCATCCGTGATATCCCCGGCAACGAAAAGATTGTCTGTTGCCCGAATTGCTCCGCCGCAACAGGATTGATCCAAACCACTTTCGTTCTCGCCTTCCCCCGGCCCGCATAGCCACGAACTTCTTCCCGTCTCCAAGCGTAAATGAACACTTCTGGAAATCGGTATCGTTCAATCACCTTAAGCGCGTGCTGATTCTCAATTTGGACAGCCTTCGCTTGCTAAGTCCTTATCAAGAAGCGCCCCGCTCGTTCCAGTTTATTTCATTGTTTCTAGTTTTGATTGAGCTTTGTACTATCCTGATGCTTTCTTTTTCTTACACATGCTTAGGCAAAATTCTGAAAAGTCTGTATACAAATATCCATCTCCATGTGTTACTATTTAAATTGAAAGTTAAATTCATCCATAAATAGGAGGTAATTAGGAATGCTCAAGAAACTTCTTCAAAAGATAGGTAGTAAACCCCTAGCTAGATGTACTCCTCCCTGCCTTTGGTTTCCACCCTACACTAAATGCATGTGTCCTGACTAAGTGAGATATTACAAAAGAGGCCATCCCAAAGACCATGAAAATGGTAGAGGGGTGGTCTTTTTTTCGTCTATTTCGTTCATGTCTTTTTATCTAATCGAGCTGATTGTTTACCATAATTGAGCTTGTCGTGTCTGTCTCGGTTTTCCCTGTCCAAAGCCTTGAATTCCCCCATCGTTTTTGCTTTTCGCCTCTGTTTTCGATACTCCAAAACTCGCCCGATAGTAATGCTTTTAAGGTTTTCTGACATTTCACGTTTCATTTAGACGGCCTTCACTTAACGAGGCCGTGGCAAAAACATATTAGGGTCAAAGCATCCTCCATTTTCAGCCAGCCTGCAATCGTCACAATAGTGATCGATGTTGCCTTGCCATACGAAATCTTCACATCTGTCACGCTGCTTGACCATTTTTTCCTTTTTCATTGACTCATCCATACAAGGCCTCTCGTTTATCAAATCGTTTGTTGTGTTCCCATTTCGAAGTATTTTCTGCCCTTGATCACCTTCAATCAGCAAATCATCAGTATCTACGTTGTCATATTCGTTGTCTCCGCTAACTTGTGTTACAAAAGGTAAGTGTTGAAGATGTTGGCGTTATTCATAGAATTGACGATTTACGTCGGGTGCCTGCTTACACAAGATTCCTTTCTGTGGAACCGTTAATCGGTCCCATTGATAACCTGAATCTTGATGGCATTCATTGGGTAATTGTTGGAGGAGAATCTGGACCCGGTGCTCGTCCGATGAAGGAAGAGTCGGGGCGGCGTACAAAAACACCGTCATGGTAGGATAATAGATGGTCAGACATACGACGAATACCCAAATCATCTGGTAACAGTTTAAAGGGACCTTTATGGTTCTCTTTTCATTACACTGCTGCCCAACGGCTCACCTTATGACTTTAATATCTCATTCTCAATACAACGCGCAGCATACGTAGCAAGCTTGGTGCCCTTATCCACCTGATAACTCTCGATTGCTTTGATCAATCCAATGGTACCGATGGAAATCAGATCTTCACTGTCCTCACCCGTGTTCTCGAATTTCTTCACAATATGCGCCACCAAACGCAAATTGTGCTCAATCAGCTTGTTGCGGGCGTAAGGGTCGCCTTTGGCCATGAGTCGGAGGTACTTTTCTTCTTCGGTGTCCTGAAGCGGTTGTGGGAAGGCATTGTTCTTGACATAAGCCACGAAAACAAGAAGTTCTTTAAAAACAAGGGAAAGCGCCGCGATAATGCTGGACATGGCTGCCACCTCCACGTCTGGAATAGCTTACTTCTATCCTTATGTGGGCGGTTGCCTATGCGTGCCTGTACGCAGGGAGTTGTTGTCGATTAATTCACTGTTGCTTGTATGGTAAAGGATTGTTTCGAATAAATGAGATATTTTGGTAAAATGAACAAAACGAATGCTTGGAGTGATCACCCTTGGTAGAATTTGGTGCCGTATCGATCGAATGGGGTACTGTGCTCTTTCAACTCGTCATGTTATTACTGCCTTTAGCACTAGTCATTGTTTGCTGCTTGTTCATCGTAAAACGCACGTCAACCAAGCAAAAAGCCATCGACGAGCTGGAAAAACGCGTCACAGCACTCGAGCAAGAAATAAAGCGTCCGAAATCATAACGGACGCTTACCTTTTCCCCTATTCAAATAAAGCCATCATCTCTTCGTCTTCTCTCTCACGGGCTATATCGTATGGTGTTTGCCCCTCCATGTCCTTTTTGTGAGGATTCGCACCTTTAGCCAGCAGCAGCTCTACCACATCCACACGCTCCTCTCCATCCGCTACCTGTGTGTGCAGCGGCGTACTTCCATCAAGAGCGCTGGCATGTATGTCTGCACCGTGCGCGATGAGCGCCTCTGCGACCTCTGGATAGAGCGCGATATGCAATGGGGTAATACCCTCATCGTTTTTCGCATGGACATCTGCTCCCTGTGCGACCAAATACGCAATAAGGCCAACATCGTCTGTCATCACGGCTCCATGCAGGACAGAAAACTCATATTCATCCTTTTCATGTAGCAATTCCGGCTGGTTCGTGACGATCTTTTTTACGAGCTCAATGTCTCCTAGTTCAGCTGCATCATATAAATCCGCGAACTGGTAAGTCATATCTGTCCCTCCTTTCTCACGGATTCCTCTCTGCTCTTACCGCTCCTCTGTCTCAAATACAAGTTTGGCAAGCAGAACCACCGGTGAATCTTTTTCTTGCCCGCCCTCAGTGAGATCGAACAATTTTTCGTTAATCGGACCGTAGCGTGATTCATTTCCATACAGCAAAATGACATGTGGATACTTACCAATCTCCTCTGTTAACTGTTTAGGCCATTCTTTTCTATCGAGTGTTGCATTCATCGCATATTCGTTTTCCAAATACGTGAAAAAGTCAGCTCTGGCTTCTGCATCCTGTACCTCATGCACTTCAAAAAAATCTTCGTCAACCCATTCAAGGCCCGACGCAGTTAAAAAGCCAGACGGGATCACATCCCCATCCCCATCGTAAACCGGAGTCAGAAAATCCGCTAGTTCATCAGAAGATTGCAAGGTTGTTCCCCATACCGTTACCACATTTCTCATTGTCTTTCCCCCTTGTTCCATTCCTCTTGCACAAACATGGGTCAATGCCCCTTCGTCTAATACTTTGCTGTTTCCAAGGAAGAGCGAATGCGATCTACACGCTCCTTTTCCTTGCGCAGAATGGCTTTCTCGTACGCTACATCCAACAACCGATTAATTTCTTTCCAATTCGCTTCACCGAAAGGAGACTCATTACTTGTCAGCATTTTCCCCCAAGCACTTAGCGCAATCTGCCGCTGCGCTTCGTTTCCGTCTAGCCAGCGAATCAAGTCATCCCATTGTGGACGTGACAAAGCGAATAGCTCATCCCAGCCTTCAATCGGGTACGCCACATGCGGTTCCATCCACAAAATGACTTCACGGGAGCGAAAGTGGTGCATATGACTGTTGGCAGCATAGCCTACTAGACATTCTTTTCTGGCAACGACTTCGTCCATCTCAGCCAAAACTCGCTGTAAACCCTCTTCTTCAGGCAAACAAGCTGCCGTCACGTATGCACGTAAACTCGAGCCTATCCGTTCATAATGTGGCCCGGACTCCCAGAGCGAGCGTACCCACCCCTCTGCCTTTTTTCCTACTGTCTCTACAATGAGCTGGCACCAGAGTAGCAGATTGCTTGATGAGGTTTCCTGCTCGATTTGTGCTACCCATTTATGCAAAACCGACTCCCAATCGTACTGAGTAAAGGCCTCTTGGATACGTGCATCTCCTGCACCATGCATTTTTGCAAACAAGACCAGCTTCTCGAAATCTTGCGCCGCCTCTTCAAAGGTGAGCGTCCGATAGATTTGCAGCCATTCTTTCCACTCTTGTGCGACTTGCCCCTCGACATCGAGCCCATCTGCACCAGCGAGTGCTTCATAATTCCAGCACTCTGCCCCAATACAGCCCAGCTCCGTGACTCGCTCTACGAACTCTGTGAAGCTTTTGCCGAGTAATAGGAATTCATCTGTCTCATGCCCCCATGAATAGACCGGTGGGTCATCCGCGCCGGTCGACAAATCGATGAGCAGCATGTCGCCATTACCGCCGACGTGAAAACAGAGATACCTTTTCTCGTCCTCACTTTCTTCGTCTCCACCAAAGTACGGCCACTCAAATGCATCCAATGACCATCCCAAATCTCCACTGAGTGAAAAAGGATCTAACGCTCGAGATGGCAACGACCAATTTATTTGAACTTGACTGCTGCCCGCAAGCAAAATGCTACGGATCGTTCCGGGAAAGCTAACCCCAAGACTTTCCTCTCTTCTTTCGATTTCTTCCAGCGCCGCCGGTGGTTCTACCGTGAGCGGCCAAACCTGGGCACCCTGTCGCTCCATATCATGCATAAGTAACTTCCACGCTTCAAACCACTTTTCCATTCGCTGCTGCATTGGCATAACGACCTCTCTCGTTTGTCGTTTTCTATCTTCCGAATTCTATTTCTATTTTCTTTATCTAAAATTCGATTTCATATCCTACTAAAGCACCAATTATATCCATTTTTTTCATGGTAAAATTATCTACAAAGTCTCTAATTTTACCGATACTTGTAGAAAAAACACGGAAATGAGGACCTAGCTGATGACCACCATTGGAATTGATTTGGGCACGACGAACAGTCTGGTGGCCTACTGGACTGAGAATGGACCCGTGCTCATTCCAAACGCGCTCGGAGAAACACTGACTCCTTCTGTGGTCAGCGTCGATGAGAACGGCGAGATCTTGATTGGAAAAATCGCCAGAGAGCGCCTCTTGACTCACCCAGATCGTACTGCTTCTACCTTCAAACGGTTTATGGGGACAGAAAAAAGATACCAACTGGGTAGATATTCCCTTTCTGCCGAAGACCTTTCCTCCTTTGTGATTAAATCTTTGAAGGCCGATGCTGAGGCTCATTTCGGGCACGCCGTTCACGAAGCGGTTATCAGTGTACCTGCTTATTTCAATGACACACAACGCAAAGCAACGAAACGAGCAGCAGAGCTCGCTGGACTGAAAGTAGAGCGTTTGATCAGCGAACCGACTGCCGCCGCGATCTCATATGGGCTCCATCAGGAGGCATCCGAGACACAATTCCTCGTATTCGATTTAGGTGGCGGAACGTTTGACGTTTCTATTTTGGAAATGTTCGAGGGTGTGATGGAAGTAAAATCAATCGCTGGAGACAACTTTTTGGGCGGCGAAGACTTTACCGATCTGATTGCCTCTTATTTTATAGAAGCCCATCGACTCGATTTCAACACGCTGGACAGCAAAACGCGTTCTTCCATCCACAAGCAGGCTGAGTTGTGCAAGCGCGCCTTGTTTTCCGACCAAGAAGGGAAAATGAGTGTCAATATTCAGGGAGAGCTGGTTGAAACGACTCTCAGCCGGAACCAGCTGGAAGATCTCGCGTTTCCTCTGCTGCAACGACTGCGTCAGCCGATCGAGCGTGCTTTGCGAGACGCATCCATCTCGCCTCGGGAACTGGACGCAATCGTGCTTATTGGCGGTGCGACGCGGATGCCGCTTATCAAATCCATCGTAAGTAAAATATTTGGGCGACTGCCCTATTCCCATATTAATCCCGATGAGGCTGTTGCATTGGGAACAGCGATTCAAGCAGCACTCAAGGAACGCAACGAGGCGTTAAACGAGCTTGTTTTGACCGATGTTTGCCCATACACACTCGGTACGGGTATTGTACAAACCATGGCAAATGGTAAACACGAGGATGGCTACTTTTTTCCGATCATCGAGCGCAATACGCCAATCCCAGTCAGCCGAGTAGAACGGCTATACACCATTCTCGATTATCAACGCTCCATTCTCGTTGACGTGTATCAAGGGGAAAGCCGACGCGTCGAACATAACCTCAAGCTTGGTGAATTAAACGTTAAGGTTCCACCTGCAAAAAAGGGCGAGGAGTCTATCGATGTTCGTTATACCTATGACATCAACGGGATTCTGGAAGTCGAAGTGACTGTCGTATCTTCAGGCGTCAAAACCAAGGCCGTCATCGAAAAAAATCCGGGTAGCCTATCAAAACAAGAAATTGAGGAGCGTTTCCAAGCTCTTCAAAACATGAAGATCCACCCCAGAGAGCGAACCGAAAATCGATTGCTTCTGGCAAAAGGCGAGCGTATGTATGAGGAAGCATTGGGCGAAGACCGTATGATCATTGCGAATTACTTACGCCGCTTCGAAAGTGTCCTCTCCACCCAAAATGAAAGAGACATCGCCAAAGCAGCAGAAGAATTGAAGCAGCAGCTGGACATGTTTGAAGGGTGGAATGAGTATTAATGGGGATTTGGGAGATTCTCGGGATTGATCCGACAGACAATCCTGCCCAGATAAAAAAGGCTTATGCCAAAAAGTTGAAGGTGCACAACCCGGAAGTTGATCCTGAAGGCTTTCAGCGATTGAGGGAGGCGTATGACCTCGCCCTGAAGCACACACGCAATACCAAGCGCAATCGTATGTTCGAAGAAACACCCCTACCGGAAAGAAGACAGCCGGATGAGTGGAAGGAGCATGAATCGAAAGAAGAATCCGTTCACCTCCAACCGCCGAGACGTATTTACGAGCAGTGGCATTCTGACCCTGTAGAAGAAGAGCAGCCTAACTACGATCCACCACAGCGACTCACCCTGTTTGACAGGTTTTTAGAGGAAACAACGCAAGAAGTGGTCTCTCAAGAAGAAATCCCCATTCCCCAGCGGTACGATTTCACGGAGAGCTACGATCATGTCGAACGGTCCATGAACCCCGATGATATGGTGGCTCGTTTTTTCCGCCGTACACACGAGCTGTACGATAACTATCACGAACGAATTCAGCTTGAAAACTGGCGTGAGTTGCTGAATGACGAGGCCATGTGGAATGTCGGCTGCCATCAACTCATCGATACGCAATTTCTCCACTTTTTAGAAGAACACTATCACTTGCCTCATGAGGTGTGGAAGCTGCTCGATTCCCATTTTCAATGGCAGGAGGATTCGGAAAAGCTCGCAAGCCAGCTCTCAGGACGTTTTGTCGCTTACCTGAACGGCCAGCTCAATCAGACCTTCACGCTGCGTTACCACTCTTTTGAGAATCGCGAGGACTTGGATATTGAAGCGTTTCTAGAATGGCGCAGCGATGCGTTATTTGCCCTCATGGAAAATGATTGGGAAACGGCTCAGAGCTATTTGGCAAAAGCTCATGCTCTGTACGCTCTTGACCCCGATTTGATCCGTTTACAGGGCGAATATTTTTTGCGAACCGGAAATAAGAATCGTGCCTTTCATACCTTTGATCAATTGATACGTCTTGATCCAGATAACATCGATGCGTATTTGTATCGTGCCCGGCTTTTCCTCGAAAAGGGAGATGCAGCTGATGCGATCAAAGATTGCGAGGAAATCCTCACTCGCATGCCAGAACTGTGGGATGCTCGCAGCTTGCTGGGGAAAGGATATCTTCAGCTAGGTGAATGGGAGAAGGCACAAAAGGTTTTTCAGGAGATGCTTACGCATAATCCCTCCGATATTGATGTGAAGATATGTCTGACGCAAATACAATCACCGTTTGACAAGGGGTTTGAACCAACTGCGAACAAGCAAGCCAAAGCCGCTAGGAGAAAAAACTTGCAAGCACTCGGGCTTCCTGACATGTTAGGAAGGTTCAAGCAATTTTTTGCCATCTACACGAGACGTAACATTTGGACGATTATTTTTCTCCTTCTGCTCCATTACGCTATGTTTGCTGTTGTATCCATGAAGCTAGAGATGACTTCGGTGCAGATGTTTAACTCCTTGGTCAATAAATGTAAGCCTGTCCAAATTAAGACGAAGGACGAGTTGAAACAAACTCCCATTGGCTACCAGGTGGAATTTACATTGACCAAAGCTTCTTATATTAATATTCTCCGTGTCTATGACAAAGAAAAGCATCCCGAGCCAAAAGCCGAGTTCATTCCTGCTTCCAAAGCTGAAGAGCGAGATCTGTTAAACTCAGACACTGGCTATGTAAATGTGGGTTATCTGGATCAACAAGCGATCATTGTCATTACGGACTACGACCATGCCAAAGAAATTCACGATAAACATTCCATTACGATGCGAGGAACGCTCAAGGCGATACCGGATGGTGAGATGTTGCCTGTCATTGTGAATGCTTTGGAAAAACGCAAGCATCCTCACAATGCGGTTCTCGTGACCGATGCGTATATCAATGCCAAGCCTGACTTAGAAGAAAAAGGATGGGCGGGATCATGGCTTCTGGGCATTCTCGCGATCATTTCCATGTTGTATTACATCCGCATCATTCGTGAGATTCCCAAAACTCGCAAAGCATTGACATTCCACTAAAGGAGGCAGAGAGGAATTCCATGACAAAAGAAGCAGAAAACGAAAAAGAGATCGACCCAAAATTAAGCCGCTACTTGCATGCTCTCTCCTCTGTTTGCTTAAATCAGAAGCAGCTCGCGTATTATTTGGCAATCCATGAATACAACCGCCTGCGCGATACGTTTTTACGGCTTCGAATTGATAACAGATGGGACACGGGAGATGCCGCCAAAACCCAAGAGCGCTTGACCTGGTTTTTGGAACATGGGCGAAGAGCTGAATTTGATCAGCATCGCCACGTATTATCCGCACTCAGCGCTGCCAATCGTTCCAACTACATCGCATCCTTAAAAAAAGGCGCCCCGGAGTCAGCCCGGCAGTTGATCGTGTACGCATACATGAACAGACTCCCATATGCCGGTATTGCCGCCTTTGATTACGCCTGGTATCTCATTATTTGCAAGGCAGGTGCCCAGCAGTCCTATCTTCCCAAGGCGGATGCCGAATCGAGCATGCTGGACGTAGCCAAGCGAATTCAACTCGCTTATTCGAGCTGGGAAGAGTATTTATTTGCGTATGCATGTGGCAATCTTTACGACGAAGCAGGCTCTCCCAAAAATACGACTAAAGCAACCGAAGCTCATATTTTGAAGCTCCTGACGGGTAAGTACAGTCCGATCCGTGAATTTGACTGGAAGTTTGATCTCACATCTTACCTGCCCTCACCCAATTAATCTCTCTTAATGGAATAGTTGCAACGTTCTTGGCAATTCTAACTTTGCTGAACCACAGAGAGGAGTAATGAAAATTGGTGAGTTTTGGTACTCTGATTGCCTTTGTATTTGTTTCGCTTGGTATGGTTTGTTCCCCTGGTCCTAACATGATTTACCTCATTTCTCGTACTATTTCGCAAGGCCGCACAGCCGGAGTCATCTCGCTTCTTGGTGTTATACTTGGATTCGTAATTTACATGATCGCAACCATGCTCGGTCTCTCGGCACTTTTCTTAACGGTTCCGTTCATTTACGAATCAGTCAAGTGGGCCGGGGCTGTCTACCTGCTCTGGCTCGCTTGGAATGCGGTCAAACCAGGTGCTGCTTCCATTCTCAAGCCTGATACTCTTCCTATTGAACCGCCGAAAAAGTTATTTTTGATGGGATTGATCACAAATCTACTGAATCCCAAAATTGCTATCTTGTATGTTTCACTCTTACCGCAGTTTGTAGATCCTGCGCGGGGATCGGTGCTCCTGCAAAGTGCTACGTTAGGTCTAACACAAATAGCTGTCAGCTTTACCGTTAACCTGCTTATTGTTCTTGTAGCGAGCAGAGTTGCTCTGTGGTTTGGTACACGCCCAACATGGCTACGGGTGCAGCGTTGGCTAATGGCAAGTGTCTTGACAGGTCTTGCTGCGAGTCTTGCTTTTGATCGCAGATAGTTCGTTCAATAAAAAACAGCGACCAGTCTAAGACTTTTTTTCAGGTCTTAGGTGGCCGCTGTTGTATCAAGCCTCGATAGAGGTCTTCTTACGCCTTTTCCGCTATGTCCTTCACCATATGGCTCAATTTATGCCCGCTTACGATCACTGTCCCATCCTCACGATAGCCGAGCGATTCATACAGCTTGCGCGCACGTGGTTTTTCCTCGTCTACGAGCAAAGCGATTCGGTCATGCCCGCGCTGAATCGCTTCTTTTTCAAAGGCATCCAGCAGAAGTGATCCAATCCCCTTCCCTCTGCATGAGGAATCAACCGCAACAGAATCCAAATAGAATTCGTCATCCTTCGCTTCCTTTACAAGCGTAATCGTCTCGCCAGTCAAACGTTGGACATGCTCAACGAAGGGGCGATCGAGTACCTCTGTTTGGCTTCCATGATAAAAGAGCGCCAGTCCTACCGGTACATCTCCATCCATGGCAATCACCGCGTTTTCGTAGCTAAGTCGGTTATTTTCCTTCGCAAAAAACTCCTCCATCATGCGAATCGCATCCGCTGCCTCCGTTGCACCTGTCAACGTATGCGCGATATCTCCGATGGCATCATAAATTAATGGCGCAGCAAAAGCTGCATCTGTTGGTTCCGCTTTGCGTATCATGTGTTTCCTCCTTGCGTTTCGAACATTCGACACGGCTCTATTCGTTTCTTTGTCTATCATGCACACTTTCATTGTGTCACAATCTGCCAATCTGATCGAGCTTTCCCGACGATCGTTCACAGATCAGCAACAATGAAACCGCTCTCATTTCCCAAGAGCGGTTTCACCTTCTTCGCTTTGACTTTCTTATCCTATCATTTTTTCAATCGTCAGCTTGCGATCATGCCTCAAATCGAGGAATTCACCCATTCTTCTTACCAACGGACGCATTGGCTCATCCTGATGGATAAGAATCACTTCGACTTCTTCCCCGCTACTCAACCTCGCCTTCGCGCCTACGTACAGCAAGGCAATGTAGCGGACAAACTGTGCAACGATCTCAACGTTCAATATCCCGTTACAGGCTTCCTTCCACAGGAGCTGTGCCGCCTCGAATGGGGACGTCCTCCCTTTGTACACCCGATCAGAACAGATCGCATCAAACATGTCGGCAACGGCGAGTACCTGACATTCGATCGGAATGCTATCGCCTTTTCTTTGCTCCGGATAGCCAGACCCATCAAGTCGCTCGTGATGCAGCAAGGCACACAAAGCCAACAGCTCAGACCCACCCTTCATCTCACGGATCATTTCATAGCCGTAGATGGTATGCTTCTTCATGGTCGCAAATTCTTCTTCACTTAGCTTGCCTGCTTAAGCAATATTTCTTTGGGTACCCTCATTTTTCCAATGTCATGCAAAAATCCGGCTGTTCCCATGAATGCTATTCGCTCTTCATCCCATTTCATCAAGCGAGCAATGAGCGAACAGAGAATGCCTACATTTAATGAATGGCGGTATGTATAGCTGTCTGCCCCTTCTAGTACATACAAGTTCCGGAACAACCCCAAATGCTTCGTCGACTTTTCTGATACATCAAAAAAGATATTGGAAAAATGATCAAGACTCGGTGTCCCGCCAACTGTCAGTTCATCGAAGAGTACTCTCGTTTTGTCGAGAGCTTGTACATAAGCAGCAACGGTCTCAGAATCTGCCTCTAGTTGGAATAGTTGAGAAGTAACTTCCTCACCGGTTCCCTCCGTAAGACTCTGTATAATGTCAACCTCACGGACTCGTTGCTTTTGCAATAGGATCACATGGGCCGGCGTGATCGTCGTGTTTTGTCCCAGCAGCAAAATTCCTTGTTCGGTGTACAAATCAGCCGCTAAAACTTGTCCAATCAGTGAGAGATCAACAGGTGCCAAAGGCATACAATCAACCTTTCCAGTCTCCGTCTTTTTAGAGGTTGTTCAAAAAGTCGACTTTTTGAACTCACACTTTTACTCAAATTATAGAAAGGAAGGAGGTGAGTTACAATCTTTTTTTCGACAATTCATAACTTTGCTGGACACCGGGACATTTCACTATTCGCATACATATGATATCAAGCAAATGTCAGTGGTTTTATCAAGGAGGGACGAACGTCTCATGACGACGCTGTACATTACACCAAAAGCGTGGAAACAGATTGAGCAGGCCGTACGAAAAAAACCCTCACTGGAAACAGGAGGGGTTATGATGGGATACCCACTTGGCGAGGATAGATGGGTCGTTACGTATGCGAGTGAACCAGGCCCAAATGCGATTCACCAGCCACATTCTATATTTTTCGATGACATGCACCTCAATAAGCTCGTTCGCAAATTAAGCAGACATGGACAATGGAAATACATTGGTGATTGGCATAGCCATACGGTAAAGCGCCTTTCTCCCAGTAAAGGTGATAAGCGAACCATTTGGGCAAAAGCGTCGCAATCCATGTACATGTCCTCCTCTCCCCTCATGCTGATCGTTGGGCTAGGTAAAAACAATCAAATTAACGCAAGAGGATTCATCCTCGGAAATACTCTTCGCGAGGTTGGGAAGATTGAGCTGTATGATCGGCAAGCTCAGCAACAGCTCGGTGAAAAAGCTCCATAGCCTGGTTTTTTCCCCAGCTCGGCTGATTTTCTGCCACGACACAAATGGCGTAACGCGGCTCTTCTAACGGAGCGTACCCGAGAAACCACAGATGGTTGTTTCCATTCGCATCCCCAATTTGCGCAGTCCCGCTTTTTCCTGCCACCTGCCAAGCGGAATTCATGAGCATCTGTCCTGTTCCCTCTGTGACAACTTTGCGCATCATTTTTCGCAATTTATTGGCCGTGACGTAGTCAATACCGTCCAAAGAGAGCTCCTGCTCGGGGAATGTGTGGAACGACTGACCATTTCGGTATGCGATCTCTTTAACCAGCCGTACCTGAGAGCTTTGACCGCCACGCAAAATCGTTACCATCATGTTGGCTGCTTGCAAGGGGGTAATACGTACATCCCGCTGACCGATGGCGCTTTGAATCAGGACGCCTTCATCGTCGCGGGATATACCCTCTGCAAAGACTCTGCCTGGATCTTCGCCATCCAGCTGCTTAAAGTTTTTCAGTTTATACAGATGAGGGGTTACATGCCCCACTTGAGTGGTCAAGCCCAGCTTTTTTGCATATTCCTCCAACTTTTTTCCGCCCACCATCTTGGCGATATGGGCAATCGCAATGTTACAGGATTGGGCATACGCTTCTTCCAGTGTCACACTGCCGTGACCTTCTTTTTTCCAGCAGGAGAATTGGTACTTCCCGTACTCCCCTGTACATGTGAAACGGTCAATTGGTGAAACAATTCCTTCCGCCAAGGCGGCGGCGGCTACCACTGTTTTATAGACAGAGCCAGGCGGGAGTTGTTTGAATGCGCGATTCTTCCAGTCGCTTGTGTTTCCTGTAACATTTGTTTGATCATAGGTAGGGCGGCTAACAGCTGCAAGAACATCGGCTGTTTGTACGTCCAAAACAACGATACTGCCCTCTTTTAATCCTACTTGATCGGCTGCTGCCTCCATGCTTCTCTGGATTGCTGCATCCAAGGCAGTCGTTAATGACAAGGGATAGTATTGATTCGACTGCTTCGTATAGCGAATATCCAGCCCTCGGAGCGGTTGTCCGTGCCCATCTACATAATAGGACAAGACAGACGGCTCTACTCCCTGTAAAAACCGGTCAAAGCTTCGCTCCAGACCCGATGCCCCCAGCGTGCTCTCGGCATTCATTTTGCCGCTTGTCCATTCATCTGGATACAGCTTCTGCACCATGTCAGGATTTTTATGGATAAAACCAATCAGATGCTTGGCTACTTCATCAGCGCGGTATCGCTCTGTCACCGCCAATGCCACAACTCCTGGGATGGCAAGTGCATTGATTTCCTCAGCCTGCCGCTCGGTGAGCATCACCAGCTTACCGGATTCCTCTCGCATGAGTAGCGGTACTTTTGCCTTTTCCATCGTCTCCGACAGCCGTTCCTTGGATTCGCCGGTTATTTGAGCCAGCCTCTGCAAGCCATCTGTTCCTTGCAGGCTCCCACGCGCCAACGGGAACAAAATCAAGGCGAGATGCTCTTCTCCGGTAAAGGCGTACCCATTTCGATCCACGATATCGCCACGCCCGCTATGCAGTACGATGCTTTGCTGTCTTTGCTTTACTGCTGCCTTTACCAAATCAACGTCATGCCGAGAAAACCGATGGGGCGATCCGAGTTGAATCCACCACAATCGTACGACCAAACCGAGCCATAATAACGACATGGACAGCAATACAAGAAAGTGGCGTCTTTTGATTCGTCGATCCAGCTGCATCGAATTCCCTCCCTGGCTTTTTTCACCAGTATTGCCGGAATGTACGCGATAGAAACAACGAACAAAGAAAAAGCACACCGTATGTCACGGTGCACTTTTCGGTAATTAAGATTGATTGGCGAATTGTTGCTTCTCCAATAAAATATTGCTGATCTTCGTGGACAACAGATCCAATGCTACACGGTTGTAGCCGCCCTCTGGCATGATGACATCTGCATATCGCTTGGTCGGCTCAATAAACTGCAAATGCATCGGTCGAACGACGTTTAGATACTGTGTCACGACAGAATCGAGGGAACGACCGCGCTCTTCGATGTCACGTACGATTCGGCGTACAATACGCACGTCCGCATCGGTATCGACGAATACCTTAATATCCATCAAATTACGAATCCGCTCATCCTCCAGAATCAGCATTCCTTCCAGAATGACGACATCCTTTGGGTCGACCTGGATTTGCTCCGGCTTGCGGTTATGCTCTTTGAAGTCGTAGATCGGTTTTTGGATCGCTTTTCCTTGCATCAGCTCTTGCAAATGCGAAAGCAACAAATCATTGTCAAAAGCGAAGGGATGGTCGTAGTTAGTCAACGCCCGCTCTTCTGGGCTCAAATGGCTTTGATCCTTGTAGTAGGAATCCTGCTCAATCATCGTTACACTATCATTTTGGAACTGGCGGTACAGCTCCTTTGCTACAGTCGTTTTTCCAGAACCACTGCCTCCCGCTACCCCAATCAATACGGGGTTACCCATGCTTCATGTCCCCTTCCTCATGATGCTTTACACGTTTACGACCCTATGTTTTTACTTCTTTTTCATACTGATGGCCAACCCGTCTCCTACCGGAATAAATGTCGTTTCTAAATCAGGTCGCTCCATCAGATGTGAATTATAAGAAAGCAGCTTGTCCACCATCGGACGCTGGCGCTTGCCCGCTTCTTCTGGGGTCGCCACCAGTCCTCGGAACAGGACATTGTCGCTAATTACCAAACCGCCTTCGCGGAGAAGCGGTAGATACAAATCGAGGAATACTCGATACTGACCTTTAGCCGCATCGATAAACAAGCAGTCAAATTGATATGACTCCGGTAGCCCTAAAGTGGCGTCACGTGAGAGTATTTCCACACGATCTGCACATCCTGCTTCTTTTATATTTTCCCGTGCTCTCGCCAATCGATCTTCATCTATGTCCATCGTGACAATTCGCGCTTCCGACGCAGCTTCTGCAAGCCAAATGGTGGAATAGCCAATTGCCGTACCCACTTCAAGAATCGCTTTGGGACGATGCAGCAATAACAACATCCGCATGACTTGAGCGGATGGGAGCTGCACAATCGGAATGTTTTCCTCTGCCGCCTCCTGCTCCAATCGCTTGAGCAGCGGAGAACGCTCGGGAACCAGGCTTGACACGTAGTCGTCAATTGCCGGATTGGTAATCATGATTTCACTCCTCTTTCGTTACAACCGAATTATTATAGCACACCTTGAGAAAGCTTGGCTACGTCAAGCGCTGTTGATCGAATGCAAAAAAAAGAGGAAACCTGGTTAGTTTCCCCTGCTTTTCTTATCATTTGCTTCATGCTCTTGCAGTGTTTTGGAAAAGTAATGCTCGGACGTTCCGTCTTTTTTCGTTACATAGAAAAAGTAATCGTGTTTAGCCGGATCGACGACTGCTTCAAGCGAAGCTCTGCCTGGGTTGGCAATCGGCCCCGGTGGCAATCCAGGATTTGTGTACGTGTTGTACGGACTTTTTACTTTTAGGTCCTCAAAGGTCAAACGGTCTCGTTGTTTGCCGAGAACAAATTGGACGGTAGCATCAGCCTGCAACGGCCACTTGTCGCGAATCCGATTGTAGTACACGCCGGCTACAAGCGGACGCTCCTTGTCTACTGTTACTTCACGCTCAACGATCGATGCGAGATTAACTGCTTTATCCAGTGTTAAATTGCGCTGCTTCAACTGCTCTGTCCACTCTGGCTTCCATTCCTTTTGGAATTGAGCCAGCATACGCGAGACGACATCATGTGCTGTAGCATCTTTGTCCACCTCATACGTTTCCGGGAACAGATACCCTTCCAGACGGTATTTTCGGTCTGCATGCTTCGGTATGGCTGCGACAAAAGGATAGTCGGGGAATGCACCTTCATTTACTTCTTTTAAGAATGCCGACTTCTCTACAACGCCTTCTTTATCCAGATGATCTGCGATCTGTTCAACATTCCAGCCTTCTGGGATCGTAAATCGGTTCGCATTGATAACCGTGTTTCCTTCCACCATGGCGGTTAGTATCTCGTCAATGGCTTGGCCAGTCGTAAATTGGTATTCTCCCGCCTTAAGATCAGGGGCCACGCCTTTATACTTCACGTAGTAATTAAATACATCGGCATTTCGGATCAGACTTTGTTCTTCCAGAAGTCGACCAATTTTTTGTACGGATGAACCGGACGGAATCGCCACGTTTTTCACCGTCTGTTCACCTGCAACTGGCTGTAATTGCTGATACACGTACCACGCTGCTCCCCCCGCAGCCAAAATGATCAACAACAACAAGGCAACCAGCCACATCACAATTCGTCCGCCGCGTCTACGTCGATGCGCCACAGGGCGGCCGGGGTTAAAATCAGGCTTCGCTGACATTGGTTTCAAGCTAGAAATCCTCCCTTTAGGGTCTCTTTATCTCCATCCCATTCATTATACAAGAGGCTTATCCAGCTGTCACTTCATGGGTGATTTTGGCGAAAAAGACATAAAAAAAGAGCCCGCCAGTTGCGGACTCTCTTTCCAGGAATCTATTAAATTCCGTCTTTCTCCAAATCAGCAATCAAAGTTTCGAAGGTAGCTTCTACTTGCTCCCACTCTTCATCATCTTCGATAGGCATGAGCATGTCTGTACCATCATAACGCAGGAAGTGAACCTCGTACTCTTCTTCCTCTTCCTGGTCTACTGGTACGAGCACCAAATAGCTGCGGTCTTCAATGTCAAAAATGTACATGATACGAAAATCTCGCGGTTCCTCGGTACCTTCTTCCGTTAGCGCGATCACATCGCCCACTTCGAACTCTTCCATCATCTCTTCACTCATTGTGGTCACCTCGATTTCGCGTCCAAATATCCTTGGAGGATTAAAGTGGCCGCCATTTTATCTATCACTGTCTTTCGCTTTTGACGGCTGACATCAGCAGAGATCAGCATACGCTCTGCCGCCATCGTCGTCAAGCGTTCGTCCCACATGTGGACAGGAAGAGACGTGCGTTCCTCCAAAAGCTTGCCAAATGCTTGACACATTTCAGCACGCGGGCCTATGGTTCCGTTCATGTTTTTGGGCAAACCAACGACGAAAGCCCCAATTTGATACTGCGAAACTAATTCACTCAGGCGGGCAAAATCCTTTTCCTTGGATTGTCGCTTGATGGTCTCTATTCCTTGCGCAGTCCATCCCAGCTCATCGCTGACAGCCACTCCAATCGTCTTGTCGCCTACGTCTAACCCCATCAATCGTGTCATCGTTAAGGTCTACTTGCGCTCTGACAAGTAAACGGTCACCAACTCTTCTATGATTTTGTCCCGTTCCAATTTGCCGATCAGGCTCCGCGCGTTGTTGTGGCGTGGGATAAACGCCGGGTCGCCAGAAAGCAAGTAACCGACGATCTGGGTGATCGGGTTGTATCCTTTTTCCTGCAGGGCTTTGTACACCTCTGTCAATGTTTCTTGCACATCCGCCGCATTCGCTTCCTTGGGCACCGTGAACTTCATGGTATTATCCAACGAACTCACAATCAACACCTCGATTTCCTTTGAGACTCTTTTGGTTACTTACTCTTTTTTGTATTCGACTCGGATTTCGTTTACTCCTGTCGATTATACAAATTTCTCGCGCAATCGTACTATTTCGCTACTGCTTGACTCTTCACGAAGTCAACCACTGCATCCAGTGCTTCTTGCAGCTTGGATGGATCCTTACCGCCGGCTTGTGCCATATCAGGACGTCCACCACCGCCGCCACCGCAACGAGTTGCGACTTCCTTGATGATCTTACCAGCGTGAATACCTTGATCCATGAGATCTTTGGTTACACCTGCAACGAGGTTCACCTTGTCGCCATCGACCGCACCCAACACAATGACAGCGGAGCCGAGTTTGTTTTTCAGCTCATCTACCATGCCGCGCAGGTTGTCCATATCGACAGCGGAAACACGTGCAGCGAGTACATTCATGCCGTTTACTTGTTGGAGTTTATCCGTCAACGACGCTGCCTCGATGTTCCCCAATTTTGCACGCAGGGACTCGTTTTCGCGCTGAACTTCTTTCAATTGTTGTTGCAAACCTTCTACACGTGCAGGGGCTTCTGCCAGCACTGGTGCTTTGAGTGCTTGCGCCACTTCTTTGAGTGTAGTGAACTGCTGGTTCAAGAACTGATATGCGCCGCGTCCTGTTACTGCTTCGATTCGGCGTGTACCTGCGCCGATACCGCTCTCACTAACTAGCTTGAACAGACCGATTTCCGCGGTATTGTTCACATGGCATCCGCCGCACAGCTCCAGGCTGTATTCGCCCACTTTTACAACGCGTACAACGTCGCCGTATTTTTCACCGAACAACGCCATCGCGCCCATCGCTTTTGCCTCAGCCAATGATTTGTTGGAGATCTCGACACTCAGGTTTGCCCACACTTTTTCATTCACGATCGCTTCGATACGCTCCAGCTCTTCTGGAGTAATGGAGCTAATGTGCGTGAAGTCAAAACGGAGACGCTCTGGTGCTACCAAGGAACCTGCCTGATTGACATGCGTTCCCAGAACATCCTTGAGTGCTTGGTGCAGCAAGTGAGTCGCTGTATGGTTTTGTGTGATAGCCAGACGTGCTTCACGGTTCACTTCCGCGCGAACCTCATCGCCTTTGCGCAGGGTACCTGCTTCGACGATGACGGAATGTACATTTTGACCCATTGGTCCTTTTTGTACATCTGTCACACGTGCTTTCACCACATCAGAAATCAGGAAACCTTCGTCATTGATCTGACCGCCGCTTTCTGCATAGAAAGGAGTTTGGCTCAGAACGAGTTGAATGGTTTGACCTTCTTCTGCTTCTTCTACCAGCTGGTTGTCCAAAATAATCGCTTCAACTTTACCTGTTGCTACCAATTCAGTATAACCAACAAATTGGCTCGTAACCGTCAAATCAGACAATGGACCACCTTGGATTTGCATGCTGTCTACATCTTGACGTGCTGCACGTGCACGCTCACGCTGTTCTTCCATCGCTTGATCAAAGCCATCGCGATCGACAGTCAGACCTTGCTCGTCTGCGAAGTCTTCTGTCAAATCAACAGGGAATCCATACGTATCGTACATTTTGAACACATCTTGACCAGACAGTTGTGTCTTTCCATTTTCTTTTGCTGCCTTCACCATGTCAGACAGGATCGCAAGACCGTCGTTCAGTGTCTCGTGGAAACGATCTTCCTCGGCACGAATAACTTTTTCGATAAACGTACGCTTTTGGAAAACCTCTGGGTAGAATTCGCCCATCATCGTGCCTACTGTCTCAGTCAAGCTGTACAGGAATGGCTTCTCTACGCCCAGCTTTTTCCCCATACGTACGGCACGGCGAAGCAGACGGCGAATGACATAGCCACGTCCTTCATTGGATGGAAGCGCGCCGTCACCGATCGCAAACACAACTGTACGTGCATGGTCAGCGATTACCTTCAAGGCTACATCCATCTCAGGACTTGTTTTATACTTCACACCGGAGATTTCCGTGGTCTTTTCGATCAGCGGGAACAGCAAGTCTGTCTCAAAGTTGTTATCTACGCCTTGGATGACAGACGCCATGCGCTCAAGACCCATCCCCGTATCAATGTTCTTCTTAGGCAGCGGCGTGTATGTACCGTCTGGATTGTGGTTGTACTGGGAGAATACCAGGTTCCATACTTCCAGATAACGCTCGTTCTCCCCACCTGGGTACAGCTCAGGGTCGCTCGGGTCGTTTCCGAATGCTTCTCCACGGTCATAGAAAATCTCTGTGTTTGGTCCGCTCGGGCCTTCTCCGATATCCCAGAAGTTGCCTTCCAGTCGGATGATTCGCTCTTCTGGAACACCAATTTTCTTGCTCCACAGCTCAAATGCTTCTTCGTCCTCTGGGTGAATGGTTACGGAAAGCAATTCTGGATCAAAGCCCATCCATTTTGGGCTGGTCAAAAACTCCCATGCCCATTCAATCGCTTCTTCCTTGAAGTACTCACCAATAGAGAAGTTACCCAGCATTTCAAAAAAGGTATGGTGGCGAGCAGTACGTCCCACATTTTCAATATCGTTGGTACGAATAGACTTTTGTGAGTTCGTGATGCGCGGGTTGTCCGGGATGATTCGTCCGTCAAAATATTTCTTGAGAGTCGCTACACCGCTGTTGATCCACAGAAGGGAAGGATCGTCGATTGGAACCAATGGAGCGCTAGGCTCAATTCGATGTCCTTTTTCTACAAAAAAGTCGAGGAACATCTGGCGGATTTGATTGCCTGTCAGTTTCTTCATCTCAATTCTCCTCATCTAAAAATAAAAAAAGCCCCCATCCCCTCAGGGACGAGAACTGATTTTCTCGCGGTACCACCCTGCTTACAGGCTCGCTACACGTATCTGAGCTAAGGCCTGTCGCTTTAAGTGGCGTCTAACGGTGCCAAGCCGCCGGGTTTTGCCCGGTCTTAGGAGTAGCCTTCTGCTGCTCTTCTTTTGGTCGCCCTCTCAACCATGGAGCGCCCTCTCTGTAAAAGGTCTGCAACATACTCGTTCCCTCATTGATTTCACATAAATCACTTTGTCCATATTATAAATATTTTACCTGATCACTGTCAACTTTCATGCATCATGACAGCGATTCGGCTGACGATCACTTTGCAAACGGCAAGAATCGGGACAGCAACGATTAGCCCGATGATCCCCCCTACAGTCTCCCCTACCAGCAGCGCCAAGATAATGAGAAGCGGGTGCAAATGCAAAGAACGACCAACGATGTTTGGAGACAAAATGTTCCCTTCCACGATTTGAATGATGAGATTGACAACGAGAACGAGTAGTAGTGTCTTGGTTGAAATCGTAATCGCGATCACAACTGCCGGTGCCGCTCCAATCAATGGTCCGATGTACGGAATGATGTTGGTGAGACATACGAATGCAGCCAGTACAAAAGGATACGGCATGCCGATCCACCAGTAGCCCAAATATGCGAAAGCACCTACGATCAGGGCCACTATCATTTGTCCATGTATGTATTTGCCCAAGGATTCATTAATATCCCGCAGGACGATCAGCACTTGCTTCCGATAAGCCTTTGGAACAATCGACATACCCGTCTCATGCAATTGCTTCATATCCTTCAAAAAGTAAAAAGCGATAAACGGCACAATAGCAAAAGCGAACAGCTTTCCCATCGATTGCCGAGCATTATCCACGAATTTCGATACGGAATGAGACATTCCCTCATTCGACTGGATGATCACCCGATCCACACCCTTTGAGATGCTATCCGGCAAGAAATACTTTCGTGCCTCCCACTCACTCATCCATGTATAGTACCAATCCATCAGGCGAGGAATATCGTCTGACAGCTCCACCAATTGTTTCGTAAAAACAGGGATGGCGTTAATGATCGCAATGGTAATCACCAATACAAATGATCCATATATGAGCAGGACTGCCATTAAGCGCGGAACCCTTCTTTTTTCTAGCAATTGCACGACCGGATGGAGCAAGTAAGCGATGACGAGTCCCAATATGACGGGAACAAGCACTTCCTTTATGAGCGAAAACAACTGTGACAGGACTGGTCGGAGCAGCCAAAGCAGATTTCCGATGACCAAAAGTGCGATGAGCCAAACAGCAGCAGCAAATAGACGACTTCGCCGAAGTTCATCCACGTTCCCCAACTCCTCCCTATTTGCATACATCTTTTTTAGCTTGTCTCATTCACATTAATTTCATGTAACCTATTGACACACAATTTCGTGTTCAGTAGTATGTAATTACAAGAGGATATCTCCAAAGGGGAGTAGCTTTTTCGCAACATAGTCGTCATTACGGGATTTTTCCCCGGCTATGTTGGCAACATTTTCGTAAATGTTGTAAGCAAGACCTTTGCCGACCAGGTAAAAGGTCTATTTTTGTTTTTCCAACGACCTTTTCCTGTCCCGGGAAAGGTCGTTTTCTTTTTCGCCCCTTTACACACACTATAGGAGGTATCAAGAAAACGGCCAGCGGATTATTCGCTTCCAAAATGGATTAGGAGGAGGAAGAGAAATGGATTTATTGTTAAGCCCTGAGTTTTGGACCGCATTACTTTCTATCGTTATCATCGACCTGGTGCTGGCCGGGGACAATGCCCTCGTCATCGGGATGGCGGCTCGTAACCTGCCTGCTCATCAGCAAAAGCAAGCTATCATCTGGGGAACAGTTGGTGCAATTGTCATTCGTGCATTGGCGACACTTGCTGTCGTTTGGTTACTGAAAATTCCTGGTCTGCTGCTTGTAGGTGGTTTGATTCTCATTTGGATCGCCCTCAAGTTGCTGGTTCAAGATAATGGTCATGAAAATATGAAGGCAAGCGGAACACTTGGAGCAGCGATTTGGACGATTATCGTAGCCGACACAGTAATGGGCTTGGATAACGTTATCGCGGTTGCTGGTGCAGCACATGGTGATTTCCTTCTGGTAGTTATCGGTTTGATCATCAGTGTTCCGATCATGGTATGGGGTAGCACATTGATCTTGAAGCTGATCGAGAAATATCCGATCGTTATCTATATCGGTTCTGCCGTATTGGCGTATACCGCTGCGAACATGGTAACGAGCGAGAAGTTCCTGACACCATTCTTTGCCGCTTACCCTTGGGTAAAATGGGTATTCATCGTAGCTGTTGTGGTTGGTGTCCTGTTGATCGGACGCATGAAAAGCCAACAGCAAAAACGTTTGGCAGAACAATCTTAATGCAAAGCAAGGCTCCGTCGTTTCCGCGACGGAGCTTTTTCATGTATGTCGATGTCAAAAAAAGCACCCGAACACAGTGTATGTTCGGGTGTTTATTTACGTTCCACTTCACATTTTGTTAACGAGTCACGGCACGCATCAGCTTGCGACCTGATTTCCACATACGCGTAACATCACGCATGGAGAAGGGCAACTGATTCCAATTCAATGAAAACCGACTGCGACGTCGCGGAGCCATCCAATAGCCAATGATCGCCACAATTCCACTTGTGGCCAGAACCCGCAACAGGCCTCGAATGAACAAGCGTGCCACCTCCATTGGTTTTGCCGCTCAAATCGACTACATATTCAAGTGAGCGGTTACTGTCTGATCCTCAATAAACAGATCGTTGAGCGAATGCAAAGATCCATCTTCCTCAACCTGGTAGACAGAAGCGATCTGCTCATTGGAAACGCTCATTTCTATAAAGCAGTTCCAGCAATAGTATTGATTGGTTCCAATCTTTCCTACGTCTTTGGAACTGCAATTCGGGCATATGACACGCATCACGCTTTTCCTCCCTTTCACGCCTGGCCACGAACTAGTCCGGCACGATCAGGTTTTCTTCCCCGACGATAACGGATGCTGGTGCAGGGAGGCGCTTTCGTCCTTCCGTTATATCTGCAAACCAGCCATTCGATAGTTCGTACCCTACAAGTTTCTCCCAGTTGGCTGAAAAGTAAACGTCTTCCAGCCTCCCCAAACACTCTCCGGATGCGGTAATCACCGCTTTTCCTTTTAGCTTCGTCTTTCCCGTCACAATACCGACAGGCTCTAGTCCGGCGAGATGAGGTAAGGGCGTGATCGCGTCTTTTCCCGATACGGTAAGGCAGGACTCCCCGACCGCATGAATATGTTCGGTAGGAATATAGGTACCTGATTGGAACCAGCCCTGTTCGCTCAGCAAGACTCCTCGTACATGCCAAGTGGAGTCGCAAAGAATGTCACGCACGGTTCCAATCGTCTCGCCTGTTTGAAGGCAAACAACTGGCAATCCGACTGCATCCATTGCCTTGCGCATGTGGGACATCCCCCTTCCGCCTTGTTAGTATCAGGCGAAATGGACACGTCCATTCGGCGCAAATGGTTCCAACTTCACTCTTGCTTTAGCCGTTCCTCCAAGTAACTGTACCGTACCCCCTCCTCATCTGACTCTACAGCAGCACGGAACGCATCCGGCTCTCCACACATGATGAGGAATGATTTGCTCCGGGTAATCCCGGTATAGACCAGCTTACGTCTGAGCATACGGTAGTAGCTTTTGACAAACGGCATGATCACAATCGGAAATTCGCTGCCTTGAGACTTATGAACCGAGCAGCAGTAGGCAAGCGTCAACTGATGATAATCCGAACGCTTGTACACCACTTCCCTGTTATCAAAGGCAGCGACCAGCATCTCCTGGTTCTCCGCATTTTCATTCGGGAAAAAGATGGCGACGATCTCACCCATGTCACCGTTAAACACCTGTTCTTCAGCATTGTTCACTAATTGCAGAACCTTGTCTCCTGTACGGAAAGTCGTCTCACCGAAAGTAACTTCACGCTTTTGCGGCGTTTTCGGATTAAACAGCTCCTGCAATTCTTCATTCAACCGGTTGACACCGGCATTACCTTTATAGATAGGGGCTAATACCTGAACATCTTTTGCCGTATACCCTTTTTTTACGGCTCCGAAGCAAATTTGTTTCACTGCTTCCGGAACTTCTTGTGGCAAACTTGTGAAGAATCGCCGATCCGGGGTGGTGTGAAGCAAATCTGCCGGTACATTCCCCTTGCGTACATCATGGGCCAACCGAATAATGGTGGACTCTTCTGCTTGCCGATAAATTTCTGTCAGCTGTACCAGAGGTAGCAATCCAGATCGAATCATATCCAATAGGACATTGCCTGGTCCTACAGAAGGTAACTGGTCAGGGTCACCTACCATGATGATCTGCATGTCATCTGGAACCGCACGAAACAATTGATTGGCGAGCCAGATATCGACCATGGACATTTCATCCACAATTAATAGTCGGCCACGGATTGGGTGTTCCGCGTCATGCTCGAAGCTCTCCCCTTTGTAACCGAGCAAGCGATGGATGGTCATTGCTGGTAAACCCGTGGTCTCTGTCATACGTTTTGCTGCACGCCCAGTAGGAGCCACCAGAACGATCGGGAACGGATTTTCTTCGTTGTATTTTTTCAAGTCCAGTGACAATCCATGAAGCTGAGAAAAGACACGACAAATCCCTCGAATGACTGTCGTTTTCCCCGTACCAGGACCCCCTGTCAGAAGCATCAGTCCTGCTTTGATCGCCTGTTCAATGGCATCACGCTGTGTCTGGGCATACGTAATCCCCAGCTCATCCTCGACCGCCCCTAACGCACGGTAAAATTCAGATGTCGGGAACGTACCGAAATCATCCCGCTCAGCGAAGTGACGCAGTCTTTTGGCAAGACCTAGCTCGGCAAAAAACAACGAGGGCAAATACACCCGCTCATCTTCCCAGGCAATTTTGCTCGACACGAACAGGGCTTCCACTGCCAGTCGAATATCGTCTCCTGAAAAAACGTGCCCCCCGCACTCTTCGAGAAGGCCCAGCGTTTTTTCACAAAGCTCCTCCACAGGAAAATAAACATGTCCCTCTGAATACGAAGCCTCCTGCAACATAAAGAGAGCTGCCGCCTTCACACGTTCTTCTGAGGAAGCAGCAATTCCAGTTGCTCGTGCAATGTCATCTGCCCGCTTAAAGCCGATTCCTACGACATCCTCAATCAACCGATAAGGCTCTTCCTTCAGCACGGTCATCGTTTCCAGCTTATAGGTCTGATAAATACGCAGCGCCATGTTCACACCAATACCGAAGTCGTACAAGAAAACCATGGCACTTTCCAAGGAACGATGCTCGACTACGGAATCATAGATCGTTTTGGCACGTTGTTCAGAAATGCCTGGTACCTCAGCCAATCGCTCCGGGAAGTCCGCGATAATCGACAGCGCATCTACCCCAAGCTGCTCGACAATTCGTTTGGCCATCTTCTTTCCGATCCCTTGAAACAAGCCACTGGCTAAGTATCGCTCAACCCCTGCCAATGTTTTCGGCGTTTCACGTTCATAGCGCTTTGCTACGTACTGCTGGCCAAAACGAGCGTGTGTCTTCCATTCCCCGTAAAAGGTGTACAGCTCATCTGGATGTGGCCGAGGAAAATTACCGACAATAATGACCTCCGATTCTTTAATCGATTCGGTAGTCTCTTCTATCTTTAGACGGATAACTCCGTACCACGTTTCTTCATTGTAAAAAATTTCTTGAGAAACAAATCCTCGAATGAAGTTTTCCGCAAACAGCGAGATTGACTGCTGCTCGTCCATCTAAACGCCTCCTGACATAAAAACCGTTCCAGAAAGGAAAAATCCACTTCTCTCGAAAGTGGATTTCTCGTATGCTCGTCTTAAATTGTAAATCGTTTTACTTGTTCTGACAACTGCTCGGCCATTTTCGCAAGTGTTTCTGATGCTGCCGTCATTTCTTCGGACGTTGCTGACTGTTCTTCGGACGCTGCTGCCACTTCCTGTGTATCTCTGGCCGCTACTTCTGCAAGTCCAGCTATTTTTTCGGAATGACTCACTAATTGTACGGTATCGCGATGAATCCCTTGGGCTGCATCGTTCATACGATGTACTTGCTGGCTGACGTCTTGAACGGCCACCAAGATTTGCTGGAAGCTGTCTCCTGCCTGGGCCACTCCTTCGCGTCCATCCTGTATAGCAACTGCAGTCGTTCCCATTGCCGATACAGCGGCGAGAATATCTGTATGGATCGTATGAATCAAGCCTGCGATCTCTTCTGCAGCCTCACCCGATTGCTCAGCCAACTTACGTACCTCCTGGGCAACAACCGCAAAGCCGCGTCCCTGTTCCCCCGCCCGTGCAGCCTCGATGGCGGCATTCAAAGCCAATAGATTCGTCTGGTTGGATATTTGACGAATGATCGTGATGATTCCCATGATTTGCTCGGATTGAGAGCCAAGCTCGCGGATAACCTGCTCCGTACTACGGGCATGATTCGTGATTTGATCCATTTCTTGTACGAGCTCTTTCAGCTTGCCTTCACCAACCTGTGCCAATCGATTGGCGTCTGTCGCATCAGCATTTACTTGAGAGGTCGAGACTGCAATGAGTTGGATATCTCCACCGATGCGAGACAAAAAGCGTACTGTATCCGTCACCGTTTGTTTTTGTTGTTCGGAACCTGTAGCGATTTCCGAGGAAGCCATGGAAATCTGCTCGGAAGCACGTGCACTTTCTGTCGCACTCGCTGTTAATTCTTCCGAAGCTGCCGCGACCTGCTGGGCTACTCGCTGCACCTCGTTGACCATGCTGCGAAATACCCCCATCATCTCATTGTACATCGACGATAATTCCCCAAGCTCGTCCTGGGAACGCACAGTCACATGCGTGGTCAAATCTCCTGTCTCTGCACGCTTCATTGCCGATACTAGCTCTTTTAGCGGACGTACCAGCTTGTTGACAATAAAAATGCCTGTGACCAGCGCTAAGGTGGCACTTATCAGGTTGAGGAGAAACATCATCGGACGACTGCTCTCAATCGTCGTCAGCAAATCATTCTCGTAGCTGCCAATGACTAGAATCCACCCGTTCGGCAGTTGCTTATACGCCGCCACTTTGGTAGAGCCGCCGAATTCATATTCGATCCAGCCGTTTTTTTGAGCGAGCATGACTTGCGTGAATTCTTCATTCGCCAAAGAGGTATTTTCGACTTTCGGGTCTGGATGAAAAATAGCAATTCCACTCGCATCCAAGATATAGGCGTAGCCAACCATGCCGTTTGGCCGGTAATATTTTTCGGCCACCTCGCGTGTTATTTCATTAATTTTCTGTCTGTTCTCCTCATTACTCGTTGCATCTTGTGCGTAAACAGCCAGCTCACGTGCCTTCATTTCCGTTATGTATTGCAAGTCAGATACAGCCAGCTTGTATAGCGCACTGCGTGCATTTTCAAATTGGATATAGCCGACAACCATTAATGGAAGCATGGTTAGGATGAGTATCGTAAACACCAGTTTGTAGCGAATAGAGTAGCGTCTGGCCAACATGAAAGTCCTCTCCTTATCGGATGATCCGAGTTGTATAGTTCTTCAGGATTAGTACCACAGTATCATTTTACCATCCTCTTCCACAATTCACCACAAACTCCAATAAGAAACCCGCTTTTGCTCAAATGAAAAAACCGCTTGGCTTATCCAAACGGCTTTCATTCTGCGTTATTCGCGTACCAAGCGCTTTACAATCCCAGCAATCGCTGTAGCAGCTTGCTTCGCCTCTTCCACCGTATTCGTCATTCCAAAGCTGAAACGAATAGCTGAATGCACAATCTTCTCGTCCAAGTGCATCGCTTTCAGCACGTGTGACAGCTCTAACGATCCAGATGTACAAGCTGAGCCGCTCGCTGCTGCAATCTTGGCGATATCCAGATTCATCAGCATGGTTTCTGTATGTGCACCAGGGAAGGACACATTGAAAATATGTGGCAATACTTGCTCGCTATGTCCATTCAGGCAGAACGTAATTCCTGCTTCCTGCCAGACTGCGATCATCGCTGCTTTCATCTGCTCATACTTTTCAACCCGCTCCGCCATTTCCTCACCAGCTACCTTTGTCGCTTCGGCAAACCCAACAATCCCGGCCAGGTTTTCTGTTCCCGCTCTGCGTTTGCGCTCTTGTGAACCGCCGTGCAAAATCGGGGAAAACGGAACCTTACGCGCTAAATACAAAGCGCCGACTCCTTTTGGACCATTAATTTTATGAGCGGATACCGAGAGCATATCAACAGGCAGCTTCCGTGCATGGACAGGCAGTACACCAAAAGCCTGTACGGCATCCGTATGGAAAACAATCCCTTTTTCACGCAGGAAGGTACCGATTTCCTCAATTGGTTGGATCGTTCCTACTTCGTTGTTCCCGTACATAATCGACACAAGTACCGTATCCGGGCGAACCGCTTGTTTCAGGTCTTCGATGCGGACCATTCCTGTCTGGTCAACAGGCAAGTATGTCACTTCAAATCCAGCCTGCTCCAAAAATTCACAAGCATGCAAGACTGCATGGTGCTCGATTTGCGAAGTAATGATATGACGACCATGTTCGCGCTGTGCCATTGCTGCGCCGATGATTGCCATATTGTCCGCTTCTGTCCCGCCACTCGTAAAGATGAGCGACTGCGGATCAGCATCCATAAAGTCGGCAATCGTGTCTCTCGCATGCTCCAACGCCTTTCGCGCTTCGCGACCTGCACCATGAACACTGGATGGATTCCCGAATACTTGAGTCAAATAGGGAGTCATTGCAGCAACTACACGCGGATGTACAGGCGTAGTAGCTGCGTGGTCAAAATACATTAGATCTGACACTGCTGTCACCTTCTACTAACTTATATTCTAGATATAAAACATATAATTATCGGCAAGACTATCGTCTTCAAAGCTGATCAAGTCCTGAAGGGAAGTCGAATCCAGAACAGCAGAAATACTATCCCGAATACGCAGCCACAAAAAACGCTTAGCTGGGTCTTCTTCCTCTGCAAATTCCACAGGGCTGATCGGTCCTTCCAGCACGCGAATCACATCACCAGCAGAAATCTCATCCGGCTGCTTTGCCAGAACGTAACCGCCATATGCGCCACGAATGCTTTTTACCAAACCCGCGTTTCGCAGAGGTGCAATCAATTGCTCCAAATAATGCTCAGACAAATCGTGTTTTTGGGCGATGCTCCGCAGTGAAGTCGGCCCTTCTCCGCAACGGTTGGCCAATTCCATCATGATCGTCAGCCCGTAACGTCCTTTCGTCGAAATCTTCACGTTAACAACTCTCCTCTTTGTATCGGTAATACGCGCCCGCCCCCTACATGTCTTCTGTATCATGGGACACACTAACATCTTAGGGGGTGATATGCAGATGACAACGAACAAACGCTCGGAACGAGGTCCCAACCACCCGTCCGAAACCTTGTACGACCAACCCGCAGGCACGATTGCTCACAAAGCCCGTTACGGAGCGAGTGAGCAGAGCAAACAACCGAATGAAAACGGTGATTTGCCTAATAAACCAGGCGGAAACGTCCGCACGTAAATGTTAGCTCCCCCTAATTAGTCGGGGGAGTTTTTCCTTGGCAACCCACGTCCATCCATCTTCTGTCTTTCTTCCTGGAAGCGGCGAATGTGACGCTCATAGCCGTGATCCTTTGGCTGGTAGAACGAGTAGTTTACACCGTCAGGCAGATACTGTTGGGGTACATACCCATATGGATAGTTATGTGGATACAGATATCCCTGACCGTGTCCCAGCTTCGCAGCTCCCTTGTAAGCAGAATCTCGCAGATGAATCGGAACTTGTTTGTGACCATCCGTTCGGATACGATCCAACGCAGAATTAATTCCGTTGTAAGCGGCATTACTTTTGGGGGCAGTTGCCAGGTACGTCGTTGCTTGTGCTAAAGGGATACGCCCTTCAGGCATTCCCACCAATTCTACCGCCTGAAAGCAGGACATCGCAACTGTGATCGCTTGCGGGTCAGCATTTCCGATGTCCTCTGAAGCCGAAATGACCAACCGGCGAGAAATGAACCTCGAATCTTCTCCAGCATCGATCATTCTCGCCAACCAGTAAAGCGCTGCGTCCGGATCAGAACCACGAATGGATTTAATAAAAGCGGAGATCGTGTCGTAATGGTTGTCCCCACTCTTATCGTAGCGTACAGCCCTGCGTTGAATGGATTCTACAGCGACGTCCAGTGTTACCGTAATTCGTCCATCCGCTCCTGGTTGCGTCGTTGTCACTGCCAGTTCCAATGCGTTCAGCAAACGTCTGGCATCCCCTTCCGCGTATTGAATTAAATGCTCTGCCGCTTCCGGTTCTACGGTAACAAATAGCTCCGCCAATCCGTTTTCTTCATCAGATAGTGCCCGATCCATGACCTGCTTCAATTCCTCATGAGAAAGCGATTGAAGGGAAAACACTTGTGAACGCGACAAAAGCGCCGGATTCACCTCGAAAAAAGGATTCTCCGTCGTAGCGCCGATCAAAGTGATCGTGCCTTCCTCCACATAAGGAAGAAGGGCGTCCTGTTGCGATTTATTGAAGCGGTGAATCTCGTCTACGAACAACGTTGTCCGCTGACTGTCCATGACGAGCCGCTCCTTTGCCGCATCTACCACTTTACGGATGTCAGCGACACCGGCCGTAACAGCATTTAACTCGGAGAAATGCGTGCGTGTGGTCCGCGCAATGACTTTTGCCAGCGTTGTTTTCCCTGTACCTGGAGGTCCGTAAAAAATGACAGAGGACACTTGATCTGCTTCAATCGCGCGTCGGAGCAGCATTCCAGGTGCCAAAATATGCGATTGCCCGATCACATCTTGAATCGTTTGCGGCCGCATCCGTGCAGCCAATGGCTTCTGTTTGCCGCCACCCTGCTGGTCGTAGGCAAACGTGAATAAATCATCCATGTTCCACTATCCTTTTACAGGCTGCCACTCCAAAATATCTCTTGCCACTACACTGGCCAAAATTAAACCAGCTACAGAAGGCACGAAAGCATTGCTTGCTGGAGGCATCCGCACTTTGCTAATCGGTGAGCTCGGGTTGGAAACGATCTGTTCGCGTACATCTACACGTACGGTTATGGGAATCTCACGAGAATATACAACTTTTACCCCTTTGTAGATACCGCTTTTCCGTAGCTCACGACGAATGACCTTTGCAATCGGATCATAACTCGTTTGGGAAATATCGGCAACCTCAAAACGGGTTGGGTCCATTTTGTTCGCCGCACCCATGCTAGAAATAATAGGGATATTGCGACGCTTCGCTTCTTTAATTACATGGAGCTTCGCGGACATGGTGTCCATGGCATCCACGATGTAATCGAGTTCATGTTCAAACAGCGCATTCGCTGTTTCTTCATTGTAGAACATATTGAGAGTTACGACCTCGCACTCTGGATTGATCGTCGCAATGCGCTCCTTCATGAGCTCAGCCTTTTTTTGACCGACTGTGTTCAGCGTCGCATGGATTTGGCGGTTGATGTTCGTGATGTCTACTACATCCTTATCTACCAAAACGAGCTTACCTACACCTGTACGTGCGAGCGCTTCCACCGTAAAGGAACCCACTCCGCCAATTCCTAATACAGCAACGCGGCTATTTTTCATTTTTTCCAAACCTTCGGGACCGAAGGCCAATTCACAACGAGAAAATTGATGAAGCATATTTCGTGTCACCTTTCATTCGCAAGCGAGATTATTGGGTAGTTCAACACGCACTTATAGTCAATCGGAAAAGTAGGATTGAAATAGAAAAAGGAGCCCCATTATGCCGTGTTGCTCCTTAGTTTTGAACCTGCTCATCGCAGGTGGGTGTCTTGCCGAACTGTTACAGACGTCCACTCTAAGGAGGCATGCCTTTACAATCACGGACGAAAAACTCCCTAAACAAACTTTGTGGCTCAAAACTATCGGATGTCACGAGCATCGCAGGGCTTTCATCATAGTATTACCAATGTATCAAAGAGCAATGCAGTTGCGCAAGTCGATTACGCTTCCACCTTTTCTTCTTCTGTGACAATTGTTGCAATGGACAGCTCTTTCAATTGTTTTCCGTCTACTACATCTGGAGCGTTTACCATCAGGTCGCTCGCGCTTGCTGTTTTCGGGAATGCGATGACTTCGCGCAGGTTAGTGCGGCCAGCCAAAAGCATGATCAGACGGTCCAAGCCGAGAGCGATTCCACCGTGTGGAGGTGTACCGTATTCGAATGCATCCATGAGGAAGCCGAATTGTTTACGCGCCTCTTCTAGTGTAAAGCCAAGTGTGGTGAACATTTTTTCTTGCACGTCGCGCTTGAAGATCCGCATGGAACCTCCGCCAAGCTCGTATCCGTTGAGAACCATGTCGTACGCTTGTGCGCGCATTTGACCTGGATCGGTGTCGAACAGGTGCAGGTCTTCGTCTTTTGGACGTGTGAACGGATGGTGCAGGGCAACGTAGCGTTTTGCATCCTCATCCCACTCAACCAGTGGGAAGTCTACCACCCAGAGGAATGCGAACTGGCTTTGGTCAATCAGACCGAGTTCAGCACCCAGCTTGGAACGAAGAGCACCCAGGGCATCTGCTACTACTTTTGGTTTGTCTGCAACGAACAAGAGCAAGTCGCCTTCTTCTACCGCCAGACGTGCTTTCATCTCGTTGATTTCTTCTTCTTTAAAGAACTTCGCAATTGGCCCTTTGATCTCGCCGTCTTTGAAGCCGATCCAAGCCAAGCCTTTCGCGCCATAACGGGAAGCGAATTTGCCCAGGTCGTCTGCTTCTTTACGGGAGTAGTGTCCGCAACCTTTTGCGTTGATCGCTTTTACTTGTCCGCCGCCAGCTACTGCTGCTGCAAACACTTTGAAGTCGCTTGTCGCAACCAGATCAGATACGTCTGTCAGCTCCATGCCGAAACGTACGTCTGGTTTGTCAGAACCGTAACGCGCCATTGCATCCGCATACGTGAGACGAGGGAATGGAGTCGGTACGTCTACTCCAACTGTTTGCTTGAATACGTGAGCAACCATCTTTTCCATCATTGGCAGAATTTCTTCCATAGACAGGAAAGAGGTCTCAATGTCCACTTGAGTAAATTCAGGCTGACGGTCAGCACGCAGGTCTTCGTCACGGAAGCAACGAGCAATTTGGTAATAGCGCTCCAAGCCGGATACCATCAAAAGCTGTTTGAACAACTGTGGCGATTGCGGCAGTGCGTAGAACTCGCCTGGATGTACACGGGAAGGCACGAGGTAGTCACGTGCGCCCTCAGGTGTGCTCTTCTGGAGAATTGGTGTTTCTACTTCCACGAAGCTGTTCTCATCCAGATAGTCACGGAACGCTTTCGCTGCTTTGCTGCGTAAAATCAGGGAGCGCTGCATTTCAGGACGACGCAAGTCCAGGTAGCGGTATTTCAGACGAACTTGTTCATCTACTTCGATCTCGTCTTCAATCAGGAACGGAGGCGTTTTTGCATCGTTCAAGATTTCGATTTCAGAGATGTGCACTTCTACTTCGCCGGTTTTCAGCTTCGGATTGACTGCTTCTGGTGCACGGTTTACAACTTTCCCTTTTACCACCAGTACGTATTCGCTACGCACTTTGTCAGCCGCTTCCCAAGCCTCTTTGTTGTACTCCGGGTTGAATACGATTTGGACGATGCCAGTGCGGTCACGGAAGTCAATGAAGATGACGCCTCCGAGGTCGCGACGCTTTTGTACCCATCCGTTCAGTACGACTTCTTGCCCAACGTGTGCTGTTGTTACTTCTCCACCATGTACGGTGCGATATTGCCAAGACATGATCATTTCCCCCAACGATTTGTTTTATTGATTTGCTTTTGCAGCGAGTACCGAAACGAGTTCCTCGCGTTTCACTTCTTGTTGCTCGCCTGTTGCCATTTCCTTTAGAACAACCGTGCCATTCGCTAATTCAGACTCACCGATGATCGCCGTAAAACGAGCCTGTAGACGATCTGCTTGCTTCAGCTGTGCTTTCATTTTCCGATCCAGATAATCCAGCTCAGCCGCAATCCCGGCTTGGCGCAATTGGTCTACGAGGACGAAGGCTGTTGTTTTCGCTTCTGGTGTCTGCACCACTACGAAGCAGTCGATGCCACCCGAGATCGGCAGTTGAACACCTTGCTTTTCAAGAGCCAACAGCAGACGCTCGATACTAAGTGCGAAGCCAATGCCCGGCATATCGTCGCCACCCAGCTCTGCAACCAGTCCGTTGTAGCGCCCACCGCCACAAAGCGTTTCTACCGCACCGATCTCTGCCATTTTGATTTCAAATGCGGTCAGTGTGTAATAGTCCAAGCCGCGAACCAGACGCGGATTTACATGAAACGGAATATCCAACGCGGTCAAGTAATTTTGTACGGCTCCGAAGTGTGCCGCGGATTCTTCGCTCAAGTAGTCCAAAATAGACGGAGCGTCCATCGTTAGTGTTTTGCATTTTTCATTTTTGCAATCGAGCACGCGCAGCGGGTTGCGATCGATACGAGATTGGCAATCCTCGCACAGCTCGGAGCGAACGCCGTTCAAATGTGCGAGCAAATGCTCACAGTGACGCGCCCGGTCTTCTACTGTACCTACGCTGTTCAACTCCACAGAAAGTCCTGTCAATCCGAGCTCCTGATACAGACGAATTGCAAGGCCAATGACTTCTGCATCGATCGCTGGATCGCTTGAACCGAACGCTTCTGCACCGAATTGGACGAATTGGCGATAGCGGCCTGCTTGCGGACGTTCGTGACGGAACATTGGTCCTAGGTAGTACAGCTTGGTAGGCTGATTAGGTACACCGTACAGCTTGTTTTCCACGTAGGAGCGAACAACACCCGCTGTCCCTTCTGGACGCAGCGTGAGAGCATCCGTACTGCGCGGATTGGCTACACTGTACATTTCTTTTTCCACGATATCCGTGGTCTCGCCTACACCCCGTTGGAACAACTCTGTGCTCTCAAACAGCGGCGTACGAATTTCCGCGTAATTGGAGCGGCGACACAGATCGCGGGCCTTGGCCTCCACGTAGTGCCACAGCTCTACAGTACCAGGCATGATATCCTGCGTACCGCGTGGGATCTGGATTCTTGTCATTCCTCTCGAACCTCCATGTCTTTTCAAAAACTCGGGCTAAAGCCAAACCTTCAGGATCAAGGAACCTTTATTTTTGAACAAATAAAAAAGTCCCTCGTCTCCTGACATTTAGCAAATCGCCGCATGTCAGGGACGAGAGACTGGTTATACTCCCGTGGTGCCACCCTGTTTGAATAGCCCTACAATCATAAAAGGCTATCCCACTTATTAGCCGTTAACGCCGGCACACGCCTGCCAGTTACTGGGGAAAGAGATTTCTTTCAGCCGTTCACTGCGGTCTTCAGGGATGTCATTCACCAAGCCGTTATACGAAAGCACTCTCAGCCACGGCGCTTTCTCTCTGGGCATCCGGTTCCTGGATACTTGTTCCCGTCATCAGATCATTTCTTATTCAATAAAAAAGCTTAATGTGAATCATAGCAAACCCGCCAACAGCCGTCAACAGGCGCTCATGTAAAACTTTTTTTATTAAGGATCAGTATATCCATCACTTACTTGCCAGATACCTGTCCAGCCGTTCTCGCACCTGAATAGATCTCATCCAAATCACGGAGTTTGTTTTCGACCAATATCTTGTACGTGTCATTGTACGTTTTCGGGTCCTTTGGATTCGGAAAGCGCGTCAGCTTACCGCTTCCTGGAGCCATCAGCTTGGAGACTGCACCACAGCCGAGACCAAGAATGGTTTGTACCTCTTCCATGATCATGATGTTGTAGATGCTCTCCTGCCCTGGCTTGGCATATCCGACATTCTCCAAATTACCCAAAATATTTTTCTGCCGATACAAATAGTACGGGTCATAGCCGTTCGCCGCTGTCCACTCGGAAGCCATCTCCATCATCTTACTAATTTCATCACGACTGGCGACCTTGTAGCGTTCTTTGTTCTGCGTCATCTCAGATGCTCTCTTGAAAGACAGCGTATGAACCGTAAGCGAAGCAGGCATTAGCTTTTCTACCTCTTGGAGGCTGTGCGCCAGCTCGGCTACGCCTTCGTTTGGCAACCCAATGATCAGGTCCATATTAATATTAGTCAAGCCCATCTCCATAGCCAGATGGTATTTCTCAATCGTCTCTTCGACGGTGTGATGGCGTCCGATTGCTTGGAGCGTCTCCTGCGTGAACGACTGTGGATTAATGCTGATCCGATCCACTTCCCACTGCTTCATCACTTCAAGCTTTTCGCGTGTAATCGTGTCGGGTCTTCCCGCCTCAACTGTCAACTCACGCACATCTCCCATGTGTGGGAACGAACGATGCATCGTCTCAAACAGCTGGTTCATGTCATCTGCGGTAATACTCGTAGGAGTTCCGCCACCAAAATAAATGGACGTGATCCGTTGGTCGTTCGCGCGAAGCCACTCTCCCATACGCTCTATCTCGTAATGGAGACCTTCGAGAAACGGATTAACCGAAGCCGTATGACTGCGAATCGCGTATGCAGGAAACGTACAGTACGCACACTTCGTCGGACAAAATGGGATGCCGATATACACAGACAGTTCACGATCAATTTGATACAAATCAGGCACGACATAGAGCTGCTTGTCTATGATTTCTTGCAAAAGCTTTAGCTTATATGGACGCAAAATCACATCCTGCTGCAATCTCTTATGTGCTTCCTGCCTGTCTACTCCAGCGGCGTTCAACTGGTGCAGCAGTTTCGTCGGGCGTATCCCGGTCAAAATACCCCAGCCTTGCTCCATGCCCGTGTATTCTTCCAACATCAATAACAGCGCATAGCAAAGAGCTTGCTTGGCCGTCTTTTTCATCGCTTTTTCATCACGTGCTACGTAGTCTCGCTCCACCTGATGGGAGATGCTTCGTTTGCCATCGTATAACTCTCCCGAAGCTACGACTCCATTTTCATGCATGGTCAATGCCAGCTTGATTTTTAAATCAGCCTCACCTGTCCACTCCGGCACAAAAGTGAGCGCTGGATCTTCGTAAAATAACGCGAGAATTAAGGAGAGTTCCCGCTCGAATGCGTGTCCCTCACATATGATCTGTATCATGGAGTTCACCTGCTTTTTTCAAAAATGCCACTCCTCATCATAGCCGACGAGATTACTCGGGTCAACTAGACAAGTTGTGGCATCATGTGCAAGGTGGCAAAAACGGTCATTTCCGTTTTTGCCGCGGATGTTGGATATCCCTCAAGCCCGCATGAAAATCTTGAGCCATTTCTACATTTTGTAGTGACGTTTCTTTCTCCAAATCGTCTTGAAAATCAACAGACAAAAACTGCCGATTCAATCCTTGCGCAAATGTTTCCTTCTTTGACTGTCTCACGATGAATTCCTCCTGAAAAGCTGCGTGCACTAGCGTCTAGTAAAATCTAGTATTGCCTTGCCAGCTGAAAAGCAATCATGCAGAACTTTGTCGTTTTTTGCAGGAAAAAGCAGGAGAAATAGCGAAGTGATTATTTTGGTAAAAACATGCAAGATCGCAATGAATTCAAAAAGCTACGTATTTCGGAAAGGATGTCTATCGTGTTTGTTCGTCAAAAGATCCTGATGAGTCTCCTGACTGTCGCCTGTGCCATTTCCCTCCCCGTTTCTGCAGCCTGGGCCGCCGGTTCTGTTCAGGTCACCGTGGACAAGCTCAATGTCCGTTCAGGTCCCAGCCTCCAAGACGCTATCGTCTCCACACTGCCGAACAAAACTGTGCTGCCTGTCATCTCCACCAAAAATGACTGGATTCAAGTAAAGCTTCCGAACGGTCAAAGCGGTTGGGTAGCGAACTGGCTCGTCAGCACACAACAACAGCAACAGAAACCAGCAACATTATCTGCCAAGCAAGTGGAGAGCACCACAACGAATCTCAATGTTCGTTCTGGACCCGGTCAGACATATGCAGTCGTACAAACAATCAATCCAGGTACGCGCTACCCCATCGTGCAAACGAATGGCGAATGGCTCCAAATTCAACTCAACGCAGGAACAAAAGGCTGGGTCGCAAACTGGCTTGTAAAAGAAGTAGGTACGGGACAAGCAGTTTCTCCTCCCTCTACAGGTAGTACACCCTCAACGACCAATCCAGCGGGCACTGGCTCACAACCGAAGCCTCCTGCCGAACAAGGAGCCAGCCTAACCTTGGATTTCGCTCCGTACGTATACGCCACGCCAGATGCCAGTACACCTGCAATCGGTCAACTACATGCGGGCGAGAAAATCACGGTCATGAACAGACAAAACGGTTGGATTCAATTCCCTTACGATGGAGTCAATGCTTGGCTCTCCACCGATCAAACCAACCCGAACACAGGTCAACCGACCCTGCCCGAAAATGGAAATGGAAATGGAAACACGCAACCTCAGACTGGACAATCATCCTCTTCAAGTCAAACCGCCACAGTAAAAACGGACGGATTGAATTTGCGCAGTGAACCGAACACAAGCAGTGCCATTCAAACTACATTTCCCGTCGGAAGCAAGCTGACTGTTTTGGAAAAACAAGGAGACTGGTACCGCATCAAAGCGGCGGACGGAAAAACTGGCTGGGTGGCAGGCCAGCACATTACGGTGGACCAACCAAGCATGCCTACACCAAGTGGCCCATACGTGACGATCATGAATCCAGATACCAATGTTCGTTCTGGTCCGAGTACCGATCACGATGTTATCAAACAGGTACAGCCTGGCGAGAAATATGGGATTGCCAATAAATCAGGCGAGTGGTTCCAAGTAAACTTCCCTGACGGCTCCACAGGCTACATTGCAGGTTGGCTCGTTTCTGCTAACGGTGCGTCAGCAGTGGTACGCAGTAATGATCTTGTCGGCAAAGTCATCGTCGTCGATGCTGGACATGGTGGCACAGATGGTGGTTCGACTGGCTCCAGCTTCTCTACTTTAGAGAAAACGGTCAATCTGCAAGTATCTCTGCTCCTGCGCAACAAGCTGGAAGCAGCAGGTGCAAAAGTCATCATGACACGGGCTGATGATCGCAAACTGACCCTGCAACAGCGCGTCGACATCGCGATTCAAAATCAGGCTAATATTTTTGTTAGCGTCCATCACAATACGCATCCAAACTCTGCAACGAATGGTTCGATTATTTTCTACTACAACCAAGGTAACTCTAGCAAGCTCGCCTCCCTGGTTCAAACGGAACTGGTGAAAGCGACGAGCTACAAGGACATGAATTATCGGTACGGAGACTATTTCGTTCTACGCGAAAACCCGGTGCCATCCATTTTGGCCGAAATCTCCTTCTTATCCAACTACAACGATGAGATTCGCGCACGTTCCGAGAAACAGCAGGATCTTGCCGCAGACGGTCTATTCAAAGGGATTGTCCAGTACTTTAATACACAAAGCAATCAGGGAGGCTGATCCCTCTCTTACAACCCCCCATGCGAAAGAAGCTGCTCAAGCTCTCTCCTATGGGGGGTTCTTTTATGGCGCATCCGATCGCATCAAGGCAAGGTAGGCAGGAATTCCAAAAGGATTTGCGAATAACATAAAGCATCGAAAGGAGTGATGACGGATGAAAAATAATCACAACATCAGCAAACGTACGGTATGGACGCAGGTGATCACAAGTTAACCTTTAAAAATGGAGTGATTTCTATTAAAACCATGTTTGAGTACAATTGGATGGTTCGTGAAGAATGGCTGAAATGGTGTGAGGATGTTCCGATGGAAGGATTGCTTCGTCCGCGCATCGGTGGTGTCGGGGGTATTTTACACACACTGTTCCATGTTATTGATGTAGAGTGGAGCTGGATTCAAGTCATGCTGGGAAAGCCGGATTTTCAAGAAAGCTTCGACCTTCATAACCGGTTGGAAAAGGTTCGTGAGCTGGAGGCAACTTTTCGCCCGGATGTGCTTCAATTTTTGCGCAATTGGGATGAAAGTATGGAAACAAGATCCTTTCAGGATACGAAGCCAGACGGCAGCATCGTTACGTACACATGGGGTGAAATTATGCGGCACATGATCGCTCATGAAATCCACCATGTCGGACAGCTATCGATATGGGCACGAGAAATCGGGAAAAAGCCGATTTCCGCAAACCTGATCGGCAAAAATCTGATCCTCCCTTCAAACCATTTCATTCATTGACCCGAATCAGTACTGAAACGACAAAAACGATTGCATTCGGCAATCGTTTTTTGTTTTTGACTTCACTCTATGAATTAATACGCCGGGCGTTTCTCCCACAGCTCGACTTGACCGACGATGATTTGCCGTTCAGATGCTTGTAGAGCGCCAATCACCCCAACTGCGATTTCATCATTTGTCAGCCAGCGTGCATGCTCACCTGCAAACGTAAAACCGAGGATGACCCGTCGGTACATACAGAATTCCGATGCAGGCTCTGTCAGTGGATTTTTCCAAGCAGCACTCCCACACACATGCAGCAATTGCCAGCGCTTCTCAGGACGCGACAGTTCTTCCACGATCACAGGCAGTGCATGCGGCGCAGTCGAATGAATCCACGCGACAACCACATCCAACGGCCCTCTCTTCTCTATCAGATCGGCGATAGCTTGACGCAAGCTGTCTGTCTGGTGGTAGTCTTGCGATATCAAATGAATCGACTCTGGATGAGTTGAACCGTCTCTGACACTTCTTAATTTGACTGGATCACGACCAAGTACGGTTACTTGATAACCTTGGCGAGCCAGCCATCGGGAGACCTCTGTAAGCATGCCACTCGCACCTATTACCAATGCTTCTTGCGCCATGGTTTCATTCCCCCTGATGGTTGTCATTTACGATTCCACAATCAGAGTGACAGGACCATCATTTAACAAACGTACGTCCATCATTGCGCCAAAGCGTCCTGTTTCCACCTGGAGCCCTTTTTCACGCAGCTTGGCGTTAAACAGCTCGTACAGCGGTTCAGCTTGCTCTGGGCGCGCGGCAGCCATGAAGTTAGGTCGTCTACCCTTTCTGCAATCGCCATACAACGTAAATTGAGATACGGACAAAATTTGACCACCCTTGTCTAAAACAGAGAAATTCATTTTGCCTTCCTCGTCTTCAAAAATACGCAAGTTCGCAATTTTGTCTGCAACAAATTCTACTTCTTTTTCTGTGTCATCATGCGTAATTCCTACCAGCAGCATTAAGCCGTGATCAATTTGTCCAACGACCTCACCTGCTACGATAACACTCGCTTCTCTCGTTCTTTGTACAACAACCCTCACACTGACTCATCCTTCCTGTTATGTAAACAAGAACACCCAATCCACTAGGGATCAGGTGCTCAATATCCGGCGAACCGAATAAATATCTTTGATGCGCTTGATGCGCTCTACTACTTTCAACAGATGATCCACATTACTAATCGAGATGGTCATATGAATCGTTGCTACTCGATTTTTATCGGACTTGCCACTGACAGCCGCAATGTTCGTCTTTGTCTCTGCCACAACCTGCAATACATCGTTTAACAGTCCGCTCCGATCATTGCCCGTGATCTCGATCTCTACATGGAAATTATGTTTGAAATCGGTATCCCATTCGACATCAATCAGACGCGCTGTACATTCGTCTGTCAATACGTTCGGACAGTCCAGTCGATGCACGGATACCCCACGACCTCTTGTAATGAAACCAATAATCTGGTCGCCTGGGACAGGTGTACAACAGCGAGAAATACGGACGAGCAAATTATCCAAGCCACGGACTTTGACGCCAGACTCACTCTTGGCAGAACGATTTGCTGGATTCGGTTTGACTTCAGGAATGATCGGGTTTTGTTCTTCACGCTCCCGACGGAGTTTGTCTAGGAGACGAGTCGTAATTTGCGAAGCCGTAATGCCGCCATAGCCCACCGCGGCAAACATGTCTTCTGCCCCTTGGAAATTAAACCGGGCTGCCGCTTCCTTCAGGTTTGTTTCCGTCATCGCTTCTTTTACATCAAAGCTGCGCGACTTGATCTCCGCTTCCACCATCTGCTGACCTTTGGCGACGTTTTCTTCCCGCTTCTCTTTTTTAAACCACTGTTTAATTTTATTGCGAGCATGCGCGGATTTGGCCATTTTTAGCCAGTCCTGACTTGGACCATACGAATGCTTAGAGGTCAGGATTTCGACGATATCGCCTGTTTTCATCGCATAGTCAAGCGGTACAATCTTGCCATTCACTTTGGCGCCAATCGTTCTGTTTCCTACCGCAGAGTGAATCCGGTAGGAGAAGTCCAGCGGTACAGAGCCTTTTGGCAGCTCGACTACATCGCCTTTTGGCGTAAAGACGAAAACCGTATCCGAGAAAAGATCCTGCTTGAGACTTTCCATGAACTCTTGCGCGTTCGGAGCTTCTTCCGATCCGCCTTCAATAATCTCCCGCAGACTGCCCAGCTTCTCTGCAAACGAGCCTTGCACGATGCTTTTGCCTTCCTTGTACGCCCAGTGAGCCGCGATCCCGATCTCAGCTGTCTGGTGCATATCCCATGTGCGGATTTGCACTTCCAACGGCTCACCTTTTGGCCCAATCACTGTAGTATGAAGAGATTGGTACATGTTCGTCTTTGGCATGGCAATGTAATCTTTGAATCTGCCTGGCATCGGCTTCCACAGGGTGTGTACGATACCGAGAACCGCATAACAGTCGCGGATGTCATTCACGATGATTCGCAATGCAAGCAGGTCATAAATCTCATTGAACTGCTTGTTTTGCCTTGTCATCTTTTTAAAGATGCTGTAGATATGCTTCGGACGTCCCGAAATTTCCGCCTCGATATTTAACTCGCCCAGCTTTTCTCTGATCGTATCCGATGCTTCATTCAGATAGGCTTCACGCTCCACCCGTTTCTTTTGCATCAAATTCACAATCCGATAATACTGTTGCGGATTCAAATACCGAAGCGCCGTATCTTCCAGTTCCCATTTGACGGAAGCGATCCCCAAGCGATGGGCAAGTGGCGCAAAGATTTCCAGCGTTTCATCGGAAATCTCGCGTTGCTTCTCCTCGGACATATGCCGAAGTGTCCTCATGTTATGCAGACGGTCTGCCAGCTTGATCATGATGACGCGGATGTCCTGTGCCATGGCAACCAGCATCTTGCGGTGGTTTTCGGCGAGCTGCTCTTCTTTGGACTTGTATTTAATTTTTTCCAGCTTGGTCACTCCATCTACCAGGAGAGCTACATCCGGTCCGAACTGCTCACGAAGATGATCAAGCGTAATCTCGGTATCTTCCACGACATCATGCAAAAATCCAGCCGCAATCGTAACGGCATCCATGTGCAGGTTTGCGAGAATCCCCGCCACGGCGATTGGGTGCATAATGTAAGGAACGCCTGATTTGCGTATTTGCCCTTCATGCGCTTTTTCGGCAAGCTGATAGGCACGTGTAATCAGGTCCATATCCGATTGTGATAAATAGGTGCTTGCTTTTTTAACTATCTCATCAATGCCGGTAATCATAGTTCCCTTCCCTTATCCTCTCAGTAAAATAACCTCGTTCGAGGCCTTCTCACGGAGGAGCGACCGCATTATAGCGGAAAGTTTCACCGAAGTATTGCCGGAAGCAGACGCTGAGGCACTTCGTGATGCGCTCCGGAAAGTTTAAGCCTGGACGCATTTCGCACTGTGAAGCACTTGAACTTTCCTATACGTCTAGAAAACTTGGGCTTTGCCAAGCCTTTTGGCGCAGGCGAAGGCTTACTTGCACGTACCATGTCTGTCTATTTCATACTATTATCTTGTATGTCGTTCGTCTTGTAAAGCTGAATTCCCCTGTAAAGTATGTACAGCCGCAGAAAAAAGAAAAAAACGGGCATTTCACCCGTTTTTCCTTGTTGCATCAATTAATATTGAACGAGCGATTTGATAGGAATTTCACCTATTTTGCTACGTCCATCCAAGTAGGACAGTTCGATGAAGAAGGCAGCTCCTACTACTTTGCCTCCGAGTTGCTCAATCAAATTGATTGTTGTCTCAATGGTTCCACCTGTTGCAAGCAAATCGTCTGCAATCAGAACACGCTGACCTGGTTGGATAGCATCTACGTGTACTGCCAGTGCATCTTTTCCATACTCCAGGTCGTAATCCGCCTTGATGGATTCATATGGCAGCTTGCCAGATTTGCGGATCGGTACAAAGCCAATTCCCATTTCGTACGACAATGGAGCACCTACTACGAATCCACGTGCTTCTGGACCCGCAATCACGTCTGCTTGTACTTCACGAGCGAAGACAGCCAAGTCTTGAATCGCAGCTTTATAAGCAGGGCCATCCTTCAACAGAGTAGTGATGTCCTTGAAGCGAATACCTGGCTGTGGAAAATCCGGGATAACACGAATGTATTGTTTAAAATCCATGAAAAATTCCTCCTAAACGGTGGTTGGTTCCACCAATTGATGAAGCGCTTGAATCATTGCATCAGAAGAAGAAAGTAATAAATCCGTAGCAAGCTGTGCCTCTTCCTTCCAATTCGCGTAGAGCATAGAGCTCTCGAGTGGCCTTTTCGCAGTGTTGGTCTGCAACGTGTACTGCTCGGCCTCCTCTACTAAAAACTCTAGCTCCATAAAGATGGCGATCATGCCATCCAATAGATTTCTTTTCCATTGCAGCTTTTTAGCCAATGCATCCATATGGATTTTTTAACAGTTGGCACCTGGACAAAAAACTGGTACAACTGTTTAAAATGATCCCGGCCCGGACAGGAAAGCCGCTCCATTCCCAAGTCCGGATCACCAAACAAACAGTATATACGCTCCGCTTGTTTGAGCAAGACACGAACCACTTCCAATTCGGAACGATGCTTCGGCAAATCATACAAAATCACGTTGGAAGAGGCTGTGATGTACGTCTCCTCTCGACCAACCACGAACAAGGAATTCACCTGATCAATTGTCGCTTTCGCTGCCAATGGCTCATAGCTATCCTCGCGAAACAGAATGGTCACCGAATTTGACTCCGCCATCACTTGCTGCCATTTCTCTATCTTGTCACGACTGCCTCGCCAGTCAAACACTTGCTGGTGTCCAACAGATAAATCACGGATCGTTAGCTGAGGCTTTCGATTGCCGTTCCATTCGTTTACTGACACTTCTCCCAATACGTGAAAACGTGCCTTGGGTGTTACTCTCTTTGTTACATGTGCCCAGTTGAAGCCAATTGCATCCAAAGAGGTTCCCGCTTTGTTCAATGTACACTTCAAATGATTGTCATCTCGCCCAATGGTGCGCATCCCTTGTGTTTCTACTTCTTCTAATAAAACGAGTGGTGTTGGATTCCCCATTCCATATGGGGCGAGCTGTTCAAGTTGCTCCGCTGCGGTCAAGCTGATCTCTTCCATGCTCATCGCAACGTCCACTTTGGTCATCGGCGTGAAGTCTTCAGTGGACAACCACTCTCCAGCGAGCTCGTTTAATTTTTGGCGTAATAAGTCGAGATTTTCTACAGGCAAGGTCATCCCCGCTGCCATTGTATGACCGCCATAGTGCGGTAGCCATTCCTTGCAAGCAGTCAGACCTTCATACATATCAAAACCTGCAATGCTTCTTGCCGAACCTTTTGCCGTTCCTTTTTCCGGATCAATGCCAAGCACAATCGTTGGACGGTAAAAAAGCTCGACCAATCGGGAAGCTACGATCCCTACCACACCCACGTTCCAGCCTTCTTTAGCCAGAACGAGAACATTGTTCTGGTCTGGCGGATACAGCTCATTCACCATCTGTACAGCTTCCTCAGTCATCGCTGCGACGATTTCTTGACGTTCGCGGTTTAAGTCGTCCAGCGCCTGGGCACATTTCTCTGCTTCGTCCATATCCGAAGTCGTCAGCAATTTCACAGCAGATTCAGCCGTCTCCAGCCTTCCGCTTGCATTCAGACGCGGTCCTAACGCAAAGCCTACATGTCCCGCAGATAGCTCGGTATCCGCTAACCCACAAACTCTGATTAAAGCTTGCAGACCAAGGTTCCTAGTATGATTTAAGCGCTTTAATCCTGCTCGAGCAAGAATGCGATTTTCATCTACCAACGGCACCAGATCCGCTATCGTCCCCAATGCAGCCAAATCAGCCAAATGCAGCGGTGGTTCTTTCAGCAAGGCATGCCCCACTTTAAAGGCAACCCCAACTCCCGCCAACATATCAAACGGGTACGAACAGCCGGGCTTCTTGGGGTTAATCACAGCAAATGCCTCCGGGATGATTGCCGGAGGTTCGTGATGGTCGGTTACAATGACGTCAAGACCCAACTGGTTCGCGTACGCTACCTGCTCCACTGCACTGATCCCTGTATCGACAGTGATGATCAGCTTATAGCCGCTATGATGCAGATGCGCCAATGCGTCTTTATGTAACCCATACCCTTCTGTAAAACGGTTGGGAATGTAGTAGTCAAAAACAGCGCCGAGTTGGCGCAGTAGATGTACCATTAACGATGTGGAGCTAACCCCATCGGCGTCGTAATCGCCGTATATGCAAATCGGTTCTTGCCTTTGAATGGCTTGTTGAATGCGATGCACGCTTTGTTCCATTCCATCCAGCAAGAAAGGGTCATGAAACAATTCTGGACCGGCTTGCAAAAAGTCACGAGCCTTTTGTGATGTGTCAATGCCACGTATCACCAATAGCTTGGATACGAGCGGAGTAAGCTGGCAATCTGCGGCAATACTAGCAGCTAGCTGCTCATCATAGGTGGCCAGTTTCCAGCGTGTTTTCGCTTTCAGCATGGGCTTTCCTCCAATCCTCATTCATTATAGTGGATGGAGCACGAAGCTGACAACTGCATAAAACATACCGTTTTATGCAAAACTCTCAAGCGGCTCTAAACTGTACTCAAAACGGCAATAGAAGATAAAAAAACCGCAGGGTTCACCTGCGGTTTCGTCCACCTTTATACTGCTTCTTTTTTCTTTTTCATATTCCGTTCTTTCAGATTCACCCATATTTGGGCTGCAATAAAGATAGAGGAATACGTACCACTCACAAGACCGAACAGCAGAGCCAGGGAGAAGTTGCGAATGCTCTCGCTTCCCAAAACAGCAAGTGCAAGAGCTGTGAAGAATACAGTTGCTACCGTGTATACAGAACGACGCATGGTCTGCCAGAGGGACACGTTAACCAGATGTTCCAGTTCAGGAATCGTTTTGGACTTCATGGTTCTCAAGTTCTCCCGAATCCGGTCAAAAATAACGATTTTGTCGTTAATCGAGTAACCCAGGATCGTCAGAAGCGCAGCGATAAAGGTAATGTCTACCTCCAACCCGAGGATGGAGAACAACGCTATCGGGATAAACACGTCATGCGCCAGCCCCACGACACACGCAATACCGAACAGCCATTGGAAGCGGATCGCGATGTAGATGGCAATTCCCACAGCAGCGATCGCAACCGCAATTCCTGCTTTTTTCACCATCTCTTGCGCAATACTTGGATCAACCGACGAAACCTGTTTACTAACCTGCTCACCATATTTTGCTTTGAGCGCATTTTCCACTTTCATCAGTGTGTCGGATGAAATGGTTTGGTCAAAACGTGTATAGGCCTGATTAGTACCATAAGGAGTGACCTTGCTAAAATTCACCTCTGGAACCTCTTGCTTGATCACTGCTTCTACATCTGCTGGATTGAATTCTTTTCCAATGAACATATCCAAGCGAGTTCCTGCCTTAAAGTCAACACCAAGGTGAAGCCCTTGAAATAGCGTAAACAGAAGGCCGATGATAATAATCGCAGAGGAAAAGATAAAAAACTTCCTGCGATTTTTCACGATGTCAAATCTGACTACAGTATGGTCTTTATCATAGCTCACGGATCTCACTCTCCTTTACCCCGAACCAGAACGGCTTTTTAAACATGTTGGCACGGACAACCAGCCAGAGGAGGAAGCGAGACCCAAACACGTTGGTAATGATACTTACGATAATCGTCATCGCCAATACAACAGCGAAGCCTTGTACGGAGCTCGTCCCGAAAAAGAACAGTACGCCAGTCGCAATCAGTGTCGTCACGTGAGCATCGATAATCGTAACCAAGGAACGACGCTCACCAGCGCGGAAGGCGGAGAGAACGGTTTTACCGGAGCGAAGCTCTTCCTGGATGCGCTCATATGTAATGATGTTAGCATCCACGGCAATCCCGACAGCCAAAATAAATCCGGCAATACCTGGAAGTGTCAGCGTTGCATTCATCCAATCAAGCACAACCATACAAAAATAGGTAAATCCAGCCAAGGTAATGTTCGCAATCATACCTGGCATACGGTAAACAACTACCATGAAAATAAAGATCAGCGCAGCTCCGATATACCCTGCATACAAGGTTTTCTCCAGAGCCAGAGTCCCCAAGGAAGCACCCACAGAGGTTACTTGCTTCTCAACCAGCTTCGCTGGCATCGCACCGGAATTCAGCAGATCAGCCAATTCCTGTGCCGATTCCTGTGTGTAATTTCCAGTAATTTGCGCGCTACCACCAGAAATGACCGATTGAATGGTCGGATTGGTTTGCATCGTCTCATCCAAGAAGATCGCCATTGGCTTGTGCAGGTTTGCACGTGTGGCCTCTTCTAGCTTCTTCGGGTCAGAGAATTTCAGGGTAACGAGTGGGCGTTTCAGCTCGTCATAACCAACTGCTGCCCCGTTTGGAGCCAAGTCACTACCTTGCAACATAATCTTGCCATTTTCATCACGGAATGTCAGATGTGCAGGCTTCCCGATCAACTCGCGAAGCTTGTCCTGATCCGCTGTTTGTGATGCGATTTGAACACGAATCCGGTTTGGCAATTCAGTAGTGGTGACTGGTTCAGCCACGCCACCAATGTTAATCCGCCTTTCAATCATGTGAGCTGTTGATTTCAAAAGCTCGATATCAACTTGGTGCCCAGCCTCGAGAGGCTCTACCTCATACAGAATCTCAAACCCGCCCTGGAGGTCCAGGCCGAGTGTGATGTTTCCTGCCACCTGTTTGGTCGTAGTTGCCACGAGTGTAGCCAATAGCCCGACAACGACCAGAAACAGGAGGAATCTTCCCCATTTTATCATCGTAGTAATACCCCTCTTTCCTAACAGGGTCCCGTCCTAGACGAGAAACCAATATGTCCATTATAACGAAGTACAAAAAAACGTGTCAATTATTGCTGGAAAAGCGAACCATGGTAACCATCCCCTTGCCTATTTCGCGACATGTTACGTATACGAATTTGGCAGAAAGAAGTTTCTATAAAATCGCTACGAATTTTTATACATTTGAATCATGAGGTAATTCATATACTTGTTAGGCTTCAAGGACAAAATGTCGTTGACAAGCTGGTGTATTGGTGGCATTTCTTTATAGCTGTTCGTGACGCATTCCCAAACGTCTTCAGCTACCACATTGTCATACCCCAAGAGGGCAAATTCCTCTGCCTTGCTTACACAAAGACTTGCGACTTGCCCATACCATTCCTGTTTTTGCGCTTGGTCCATCCCAATTTCCCCCTCAAAGTAGTCATGCCGACAGCGGCACGTCCATATTCTTTACTGAGTGAATTTATCCTTGCAAAGGAGCCTTCCATGAAACAATCCTTCTTTTACGGAACGGTCATCCTCATTATTGCTGGTGGCATCACCAAAGTGTTTGGTTTTGCTCACAGGATCGTGTTGTCACGCATTATCGGAGCGGAAGGGATGGGGCTTTATCAGATGGTTGTGCCCCTTTTATACTTTCTGATTACTGTGACGACATTCGGACTTCCGGTTGCCATTGCAAAGCAAGTGGCAGAGACTGAAGCGGCTAATAATCCGCGGCTGACTCGCCGATTTCTGCTACTAGCCTTGTCGGTCACAGGCGGGATCAGCCTCTTCATCTGTATCCTGCTCCTCTTGTTCTCTCAATGGATTTCCGGAATGCTATTCGCGGACCCCCGTGCACACATTGTTCTGCTTGCAGCCATTCCGGTCATCCCGATTTCCGGCATTTCACTTGTCCTTCGCGGATACTTCCAAGGCAAGCAAAACATGATCCCTACGGCCGTCTCTCAACTCGTGGAGCAAATCGTCCGAATGGCACTGGTCGTTGTCATGACGATGTCGTTTTTATCGGCAGGCATTGAGTACGCCACAGCAGGGGCTGTCGCCAGCATTATTTTTGGAGAAGCCGCCGGACTCTTGTACATTCTCTGGCAGTATCGTAAAGGCAGCAAAAAAACAGCAGCTCAGCTTCTGGATAAGCCCCTTCTCATGACGGTTTCAGCAAGCAAAAAGAGCTTGTCGCAACTCATCCATGTCGCACTCCCTGTCACGCTAAGCCGTATCATCGGCTCCATCGCTTACGTGCTAGAGCCGATGCTCGTACCGTACGCGCTCGTCATCGCAGGCTTTACTACCTCGACTGCTACTGGTTTGTACGGACAGTTTGCGGGAATGGCCGTTCCTTTGTTGCTTTTTCCCACTTTTTTAACGTATTCCTTGTCCGTTTCCCTCGTTCCTGCCGTGGCGGAAGCGGCCTATCAAAAAAATGCTCCACTCGTGCATCGCCGCATTTATCAAGCCATGCGGATTACACTCGTCATCGGAGCACCTTGTACCGTCTTGCTCACCATTTTTGCAGAACCTTTATGTGTCCTGCTCTATGGCAATGAGTATCGGGAGGTTGGCGTGCTGCTAAAAGAGATGGCACCGTTCTCCGTCTTCCTGTTTTTCCAAGCACCACTTGCAGCCGCCTTGCAAGGCCTCGATTACGCTCAGGTCGTCTTTCGAAATACGCTGATCAGTGCCATCGTAAAAACTGTCGCCATGTTTTTTTCACGGCGCATCCAGCATTTGGCATTCACGGCGCTGTCATTGCTCTTAATATCGGCATTACACTTGGAACATTATTGCATTTTGCCAGCCTGATCAAAAAAATCGGGTTTACGATCGACCTTTGGGAATTCGGCAAAATCGCGGTCGCCATGCTACTCATGGGTTATTCCGGTTCCTACATTGCCAAGCACTGGTTTATGGAAGTATCCATTGGGCAGCTATTGACTGCAAGCACCTTCATTAGCACCTTGCTGTACTTTGTCCTGCTCGTCGCCATGCGTGTCTTGGGCAAGCAAGACGTGCGTCGCATCCCGTGGATCGGCGAACAACTCGCCGTGTTCTTCCCTCGCCGCTAGCGCTTATTGCAGCGGCTTGTCTTTTTTGTCCAAATACATGATGCCACGTTCGTCAATGCTGCAAAAAGAAACTTCTCGAATGTCTTTGATTCCGTATTTCCGGATTTCTCGTTTCAGCCAAAGCTGGTTTTGTCCGATCTTGCTCAATGCCTCTGTCCTCACCTTGCCATCGAGAATCAGTGGGATGGGCAGACCTTTGTACGAGACAGGACCGACCTGTGGCTTCTTCATCAACGCGAAATCTTCCCTCGTAACCTTTTCTTTTTGCTCCTTTAAAAACACACTCATCTGTCCAGTTGGCTCCAGCAACGCAAATTCAACATCGGCAATGTTTTTTACGTCTTTTTGCCGCAGATGTATCATCAAATCATCCATGTTCAAGCGATTACGACGCATCGCCTGCTCCCTGATTTGCCCATTTTCTATAATCAAATCGGCAGAGCCGTCCACTGTATCGCGGAATTTCTTGCTCTTTAAAGACAGAAAAGCGAAGGCGACTTCCAATAAGGCAATCAACAGCATCGGCAAATAAAACCGAAGAGCTGGCTTATCGACATCCTCAATCGCCAGTGCAGCCATTTCTGCAAGCATGATCGAGATGACCACATCAAAAACGGACAGCTTTCCCAATTCCCGCTTTCCCATCAACCGCACTAAGATCAAGAGGAAAAAATACGAGAAAAGGGTGCGAAGTAACACCATTGTAAGATTATCCACATACGCTGCCCCCTAAGAACATTTGATACTAGTGTTCAACAGGGGGCAGGGAAAGTATTAGCACCAATTACAGCCACTTTCGCTTGCGGAAAATGTGAAGCATAGTAAACGTCATGCCTAGCATAATCACGAGTGCCACGATCAGCATATACGGTTCGGCTTCTTCACCCAACCATGCGAAAGTATTCATCCCGAATAGTCCGGTGATAAATGTCAACGGAAGGATGATGGTAGAGATGATGGTAAGAACCCGCATCGTCTCCGTTGTTTTGGCGCTAATGATGGTGTAGTACGTATCCAACGCACCGTTTACCAGATCACGGAAGGTTTCCGTTGAATCGGAAATTCGCTCCAAGTGGTCTGTTAGGTCGGTGTAGAACGGAACGTTTTCCTCGGAAATATCGAAGGAGTAACGGCCGTTGACGTTCGCGAAAATTCTTTTTTGCGGCATGATCACACGCCTGATTAAAATAATCGTTCGCTTCAACGCCAGGAACTCTTCGGTAATTTCCTCCATCTGATGTTCATAAATCTCGTCCTCCAGCTCGTCAATCCGCACACTAATCCGATCAATAATGGGAAAATATTCATCGGTAATCCCGTCTACAATGGCATACAGCAAATAGTCAGGACCTCTGTTCAAGTAAGAAATGTTGCGGTGACACATGGCAGCGATCCGACCGATGGTATTCATCGGGGACTTGTGGATCGTCACGATGTAGTTAGGGCCGAGAAAAACGTTCAGTTCTACCGTTGTGATCTCGTCATCGCTTTCTTCATTGTAACGCAGGGCGTGAAAAACGAAGAAATAGTAGTCATCGTACTTATCTACCTTGGCACGTGGACTGACGTGCAGGCAGTCCTCAATTGCCAGCGGGTGAAAGTCGAAAATCTTGGCAATATAGGGTAGTTCATTGTTTCCCACATCATATAGATCGATCCAGAGTAGATCCTCTGGTGATTTCAGCCATTGATCCTTCGTTGCCAGATCAACGTCGTGAAACATCTTCTGTTCAGAGTGGTTATAAAAGTACGTTTTGATCAATCTTCCTCACCCCCGTCTCGTTCCCCATCCATCATACGAAAATTCCTATCAATGTTCAACGCGAAGATGAATACGTGAGCCAAGCCTCTCATATAGATGTACAAACACTTCCAATAAGGGGGTACATACCGTGCGAAGTGCATCCACCTCTGTACTGACAGGTCTATTGTATACGACATGTCTTGTTTTAGTTGGAGCGTTGCTTGCGACCTTGCTCCTTAGCTTCACCTCGATACGGGAAGGCACACTGCCCTATTTTACGTACGTGATCAATGCCATCGCCCTCTTGATCGGGGGATTCGTTACTGGACGTCGTTGTGGCGGCAGGGGCTGGTACTACGGCGGACTTACCGGACTCACTTACTTCCTTTTCATCCTTTTGATCGGCTTCCTTGGCTTTGACGCCCCGATGCAATGGGGGACCTTCTTGTTCTTGTTCGGCGCTTTCGGAGTGGCTGCGTTAGGTGGGATTCTCGGCGTGAATTCGGCCAATTCCAACAACAAGCATAAAGGCGGTAAACCTAAAGTTATCAAGCCTCGCCGCTAAAACAAGACAGAAAAAAGCAGGTGGATCACCCACCTGCTTTTCGCATGTATTATTTGGATTCTTCTTTTGCTTCTTCGATCTTTGCTGGTTCACTCTTTGCAGGTTCGTTGCTGGTAGAAACTACGCTGTTGATCGCACCACGATCGAACGTAACGTTTACGTTATGAGCAATACGCAAAGTGATAGTATCATCAGACAGGTCTTGGATTGTTCCATGCACTCCACCGATTGTTACGATCTTGTCGCCTTTTTTCAGAGCACCAAGCATAGCGTTGCGTTGTTTTGCCTTCTTTTGTTGCGGACGAATCAGCAAGAAGTAAAAAATCGCAAACATGATGATAATCGGTAAAAACTGAGTCAAGCCTTCCATGAAAAAAATCCCCCTCGATTAAAAAGATCTATTCTCACCCAATCCATATTGAGCGAAAAACTGGTCGCGGAAATCTTGCAAGCGGTCTTCGGCAATCGCCTGACGCACCTGTTCCATTAACTTCACCAAGAAATGCAAGTTGTGGTAGGTAGTTAATCGGATGCCAAAAGTTTCCTCCGACTTGACCAGGTGTCGGATGTAAGCACGTGTGTAGTTTTTGCAGGTGTAGCAATCGCAATTTGGATCAAGCGGGGTAAAGTCGCGCGCGTATTTTGCATTGCGGATGACCAGTCTTCCCTGGCTTGTCATGCATGTCCCATTGCGAGCAATTCTCGTCGGCAACACACAATCAAACATGTCGATGCCGCGGATCGCTCCGTCGATAAGAGCATCTGGTGAACCAACCCCCATCAAATAGCGGGCTTTGCTTGTCGGAAGCAGTGGAACGGTGTGCTCCAGCACTTCATACATCAAAGGAAACGGTTCTCCCACGCTCAAACCGCCGATCGCGTATCCTGGGAAATCCATGGAAACGAGATCGCGTGCACTTTGTGCGCGCAAATCGTTGAACATGCCACCCTGAACGATTCCAAACAATGCTTGTTCGTTTGGACGAGTATGTGCCTTCAGGCAACGCTCTGCCCAGCGGGTTGTTCGCTCCATTGATTTTTTTACGTAATCGTACTCCGCAGGATATGGAGCGCACTCATCGAATGCCATGAAAATATCGGCACCCAACGCGTTTTGAATCTGTGTAGCCTCTTCAGGACCAATAAACAGTTTTTCTCCGTTTAAGTGGGAACGGAAGGATACTCCTTCCTCCGTGATCTTGCGGAGGTTACTAAGGCTAAATACTTGAAAACCGCCGGAATCAGTCAGAATGGCACGGTCCCAATTCATAAAGCCGTGCAATCCGCCCGCCTCGCGAACAATTTCATGCCCTGGACGAAGAAACAAATGGTACGTATTACTGAGGATGATACCCGCGCCAAGTGCTTTTAACTCCTCGGGGCTCATCGTCTTTACTGTCGCTTGTGTACCGACAGGCATAAAGACAGGGGTGTCAATCGTCCCATGAGGGGTATGTAGCTTACCGAGACGTGCACCAGTTTGTTTGCATGTTTTGATTAACTCGTAGCGTACAGCCAAATCTTTGCACTCCTCAAGCTATGTATGTAAGTCTTACCTATTATAGAAAAACTTCTGGGCGAAGTAAACCCACCTGACTAATAAGTATACACTTATACAGGTGGGTTGTTCACATTTTTATAAAATTAACATTGCATCGCCAAAACTGAAGAAGCGATACTCCTCTTCCACAGCCGTTTTGTAGGCACGCATCACATTCTCTTTTCCAGCCAAAGCACTCACGAGCATAACGAGCGTAGACTTTGGCAAGTGGAAATTCGTCAGGAGCCCGTCCAGGATGGAAAACGTGTAGCCCGGATAAATGAAAATATCCGTCCAACCAGAGGTTGCGACCAGCTTTCCTCCATTCGCGCGCCCTACTGTCTCCAATGTGCGGCACGATGTCGTCCCGACAGCGATTACTCTTCTACCTTCTGCTTTTGCCTGGTTCACCAGCTCTACTGTTTCCTCGGGAATCTCATAGTACTCCGCGTGCATGACATGCTCTTCCACGGAATCGGCTGATACAGGGCGAAACGTCCCAAGTCCCACATGTAGAGTCACGTAAGCCAGCTGTACACCTTTGGCAGCGATTTGCTCCAAGTATGGCTTCGTGAAATGGAGGCCGGCTGTCGGAGCTGCTGCCGAGCCGCGCTCCTTCGCATAGACTGTCTGGTAACGCTCACTGTCGTCCAATTGTGCGTGAATATACGGAGGCAAAGGCATCGAGCCTAATTGATCGAGAATCTCATAAAAGATTCCCTCGTACAAAAAGCGCACGATTCGTCCACCCGTCTCTGTCACGCCTTCACAAACACAACGCAATAGACCGTTACCAAAAACCACTTCTGTCCCCGGCTTCATCCGCTTCCCGGGCTTCACCAGCGTCTCCCAGCGATCGTCACCAAGTGATTTCAGCAAAAGGATTTCTATTTTTGCACCAGTGTCTGCCTTTTCTCCAATCAATCTGGCAGGTAAAACGCGGCTGTCATTCATCACGAGTACATCCCCTGCCTGGAGGTGATCGATTAAATTGGTAAATTGCTGATGAACGATATTGCCTGTTTGTTTCTCTAACATGAGCAATCTCGATGATGTTCGGTCTTCTAGCGGGTGCTGGGCAATCAAATGCTCCGGCAAATCAAAATCAAATTGTTGCACGTCCACGAAATCGTTACTCCTTTTTGCGGTAGATCTTGTGGCAAACGAGTTACTTTTCGATTGTCACATCCTGGTAGTAGTGTTGCAAGATATCTTTGTAGCCATACCCTTCTTCTGCCATCGCACGAGCTCCGTATTGCGAAACACCAAGTCCGTGCCCAAAGCCAGTACCACGGAAGATGAATTGCGAACCATTGATCATTTCTACTTCAAACTTCGTGCTGCGCAGAGAGGTGCCACCTTGTTGAAAAACAGAACGGAAAGCATCCGGTGAAGAAACGACGATCGGCGTCCCGTTTGCTTCCATCGCGATCACACGCCCAGATGGACCGCGTTCTGTCACTTTCAGGCTCGTTACGTTTCCTGAAATGAGTGGAGCTTTGTTCTTGTCATGCGCAGCATTGATCATGGCTGCAACCTCTGTAGCAGTAAAGGGTCCACGCGTCCACGAATACGCATTTTCTTCTTTTACTTCTGAGAGGATCGTTACTTCTGCGCCAGTAGGGAGAACGGACAACACACGATGAGTCGTTGTACTTGGACCTGAGCGCAAATTGGTATTCTCGGTCGAAATGACCGCAATTTTTTGTCCCGCTGAATTGCTCTGGCCTGTTTCGGTTACCAGATCATTTCTTACATAGCCGAGCGATCCATCTGCTAGAGCCACGCGATACCATACGCTCGCATTATCCATTGGATATGTATCTTTACTCTCGACAGATCGCAAATATGGAACTGGATTGCCCCATACTTCTGTGCCGTCCGCCGTCATACCGCCTGCATTGGAATAGAAGAGTGACTCAGCAGGTTTGCCTTGGTAGTAAATGATTTCGCCTTCTGTCTCGTTGACGGCCTCACGTACATCATCAGACTCTTTTGTATAGCCATAATACGCCTGTTCGAAAACCGTATCGGACACATTGGCAACTCCATACTTATTGCCTTGCCACACAGCACGAGTTCTGGACAGGACCGCCTGTGTTTTCAATGCTTCCATCGGCCAGCCTGGAGCCATTTCAGAGCCAACGACTCCATACAGATACTCTTCCATTGGAAGCTCATTTACTAGCGTCAAGTGACCATTGTATTCCGACAGCTCCAGCTCGCCGCGATATGTGCGCTGCTCTCGTTCTACAACGCCAATCACCGATTCATCCCCTGCTTTATTCGCTTCCACTGTCAGCTTCACTTGAGGGGAGAATACATACTTCCAAATCACTTCATCTGGTGAACCGTATACATCCTGCTTCAATATAACATAAGATTGGCTGGCTGGCTCCTGATAGGAGAAAGAAGGAAATGCGGCGTTTGCTCTTCGTTTCAATTCTTTCACAGCATCAGGACTAACCTCGTCACCGATCCAAACCGCATATTTGACTTTATCCCCATCTGATACCATCACGGGATAAGCAGGAATACCTGCTGCTTCAAATGACGCTTGCCATTCTTGTGCTTCCTTTAAGCTTTTGAATTTACCCGCTTCGAGTCGATGCGGACCTTTTACCAACGGATTCTGCCCGATTGCTTGGGCAACCGTTTTTGCCTGATTGACTGCAACCTGATACGTATCATACGTTCCGCTTACAACCTGATAGACATTCTGACCGTTACGTTTTGCCACCTGGATGGAGCCCTCGTATTTTCGTTGGCTCATTTGCTGTGCAATCTGCTGTGCGCGATTCCAGTCACCTGTTTCGGTAACGATCAAATGATATTCATCAACTCGGTAACGAGCTGCATCTCCCTTTAATTCGGGTAAATCTGTTTTGCCCTCGGGTCCATTGAGCACGACTTCCATTCCATTTTCAGCCGTTAGTGTAACGGAAGGAACTACTCCCCGATAACCTTGTCCTGTATCCACAAATAGCGCAACCCTGATATTGTCGCCGGCTGCCTGCGCTGGTACTTGTCCTCCTACGAGAACTACTGATAGCAGGCCCACCGAAAGGACTTTCCCCATCCAATTCTTTCTCATGTCGTCCATTGTCCTTTCTCCACCTGATTTTGTCTAAGCTTGATTTCGTCAAAAATTGGCATGTCTTCCCATGTTTTTCGACAATCGTAGGCTGATCTCCTGCCTTTTTCGTAAAATGGGCCCAAACACCCGCACGCAAAAAAACCACCGGAACGATGAGCTCCGATGGCCTTCACACTTGCCTATTTAAACAGCCGGAATAAATACATGCCAAGAGACAGGACGATGCTAATCACAATACAAGTCACAATCGGAAAGTAGAACTTGACGTTTTCCTTTTCTACCACGATATCTCCCGGCAAACGCCCCAGTGGCAAAAATCTGCCTCCTACCTGCCACAAAAGACCGATTACGATTAAAGCAGCACCACCAATAATAAGTAGCTTGGCTACAGGATTCACGATTTCATCTCCCGACCAAAGTGTTGGTACGCACTCGGGGTGAGTACACGCCCCCGCGGCGTTCGCTGCATAAAGCCGATCTGCATGAGATATGGCTCGCAAACATCTTCCACCGTTTGTGACTCTTCTCCGATTGTTGCTGCAATCGTATCCAATCCAACCGGTCCACCGTCAAAGCGATCAATAATCGCTAGCAACAGTTTGTGGTCGATATGATCGAGACCGCAGGCATCCACTTGCAATCTTTCCAGCGCTTCTTTGGCAATCTCTGTCGTAATGACGCCTTCGCCTTTTACTTGGGCAAAATCGCGAACCCGCTTAAGCAAGCGGTTTGCCACCCGGGGTGTTCCCCGCGAACGTCTGGCAATCTCCTCTGCCCCACCTTCTCGAATGACGACCTGCAAAATGTCGGCTGCCCGCGAGACGATGAAGGTCAGTTCCGGGACTGTATAAAACTCCAGGCGATTTACAACCCCAAAGCGATCTCGAAGCGGCGCAGACAGCATTCCAGCCCGCGTCGTGGCCCCGACCAGTGTAAATGGCGGCAAATCCAAACGAACACTGCGAGCGCTTGGCCCTTTACCGATAATGATGTCCAGCGCAAAATCCTCCATAGCCGGATACAGAACTTCCTCGACGCTTCGGTTGAGCCTGTGAATCTCGTCAATAAACAGGACATCACCCTCTTGCAAATTCGTCAAAATCGCCGCCAAATCACCCGGACGCTCAATTGCCGGACCAGACGTCGTGCGGATATTCACACCCAGCTCATTTGCGATAATTTGCGACAGCGTCGTCTTCCCCAGACCAGGCGGGCCGTACAGCAGTACGTGATCCAACGACTCTTTCCGCATTTTGGCTGCTTCAATAAAAATTTTCAGGTTTTCCTTTACGTGCTGTTGACCAATGTATTCGTTTAAATAGCGAGGACGGAGGCTCAGCTCCGCCGCATCTTCTTCCCAATTCATATGCGTCGTGATGATCCGAGAATCCAAAATCCTACCCCCTCATGAGCAACGCAAGCCCTTGTTTGATGAGCTTTTCTACACCATCGCCCTCTTTTGATTTCTCAGACAGCGTGTTTCTGATTTTTTGCAGTTCACCATCAGAGTAACCCAGTGCGGTCAATGCATCGAGTGCTTCGTTCAGTGCCGACACAGCTTGTTCGCCTGCTGTCAAATCACCCGCTGCAACAGTCAAAATCGCAGATGGTGTGTATCCTACCAATTTATCCTTCAAATCGAGGATAATGCGCTGGGCAGTCTTTTTCCCAATCCCCGGAAATTTCGTCAAATAGGTAACATTCTCCTGTTGAACCGCCATCACCAACTGCTCAGGCGTCGCTGCAGCCAGAATGGCCAATCCGCCTTTTGGACCGATTCCACTAACATCAAGCAGCTTGCGGAACAAATCGCGTTCGTCACGGGTAGCAAAGCCGTACAACAGAATGGCATCTTCCCGCACGTGGTGGTGAGTAAACAATTTGGTTTTGTTACCTTCATATCGAACGAATTGGTACGGGTTTGGGCAAAACAGTCGATAACCAATTCCGCCCGTTTCGATAACTATGTATTCCGAATCGAGATAACTAAGTGTACCTTCTACAAAATCAATCATTTCTTGACCCCTTCCGAAATGGAAATGAACGCGCGAAACTGTGCGTGCGTAATGGCAATGCCCAATGCGTCCGCCACATCGTCAGGCTTTGGTATTTCTTTTAACCGCAATAGGAGCTTCGTCATTTCCTGTATTTGCTTCTTCTCTGCTCCCCCGTAGCCAGTAACCGCTTGCTTGACTTGCATTGGGGTATATTCATAGACCGGCACACCAGCTAGCTCTGCCGCAAGCAAAATAACCCCTCGCGCTTGACCAACTGTAAAGGCCGTCGTCACGTTTTTATTAAAGAAAAGCTTTTCGACGGACATTTCATCGGGACGATATGTTTCCAGAAGGCTCTGCATTGCCTCAAAAATCTGTTTCAATCTAAGCGGTACTGACAATCCTGCTTCTGTCTGAATGCTTCCATATTGGACGGGACGCAATTGGCTGCCCTCTTTATCCACAACCCCGAAGCCAACAATCGCAATGCCAGGGTCAATTCCTAAAATGCGCATAGTCCACTCTCCGTGAGCAAAGATTCTACCCTCTACTGTAACACAAAGCACTCAAAAAGCGAACGTGTATTTCCATAGTAAAAACCCGCTCCTTATAAAAGGAACGGGTTATACGGTGTCTGTTAGTGTTTGTTCATTCCGAGTGAATCCGACACATCATGCTGCAAGTGGGCATATTCGTCTACGCCACTTTGCATGTGCTCTTTGATCTTATTGATCTGTTGGTAATTGAGCTTGTTGTGCCCCTGGTTCAACTGAACGTACAAACGCTGATGGAACTGGTCTTTGTAGCTACCTCTAGGCATGGTAGACATGGTCTAAAGACTCCTCCTTCGATCACCGTATGAAATCAGTATGGCGTAAGCGCAAGGGCGTTATGATACCAAGATTTACGCCACATGAGCCAGACATCTAATTGAAACGATAAGCAGTGGAGGTGTTGGTTATTGCGAAGCAAAGTCCTCATTTTTTGTATATGCCTTTTCGTAATCGCACTGACAATGCCGCACTCTGCATTTGCCAAGGTCAAGGATGACATCATGGTCACCGTATCAGTGTCACCAGAGTCCCCCTTCCAAACGACCATGCCCTTCCTTGATCAAAAGCAATTTACGAAGCGGCTATTGGGCTCTACTACCGAAGTCGCCTCCCACAACCCACACTGGATACGTGCTACATTGACGGTAAAAAAAAGAACGTATGTATATGATCACGATGGCCAGCTTTATGAAAAAGAAATGCCTCGTCGTTATGTTTTGGTAAACGATGTTCGCCAGCGGATCGAGGAAATGGTCAAGTCCGTAGAGGCAGTCCATTTTGCACAAGCCCTCCCCTGGGAACAGGTGAAAAAAACGTTGAAACGGATGGAATTCGGTACCGTGATTGATTTAGAGACAGGACAGCGTTTTGATGTCCAGCGCAGAGCAGGTAGTCGCCATGCCGATGTCCAACCGTTAACACGCAAGGATACACTGATCATGAAAAACATTTATCAGGGGAAATGGTCGTGGAAGCGCAGAGCCATTCTGGTAGAGGTAGACGGTACTTATTTTGCAGCATCCATGCACGGAATGCCTCATGGCGCTGGCGCGATTAAAGGAAATGAATTCCCCGGGCATTTTTGCATCCACTTTTTTGGCAGCTCCACCCATCGACGCACAGAGCCTGATCCTAGTCACAGCATGATGATTCTCAAAGCCTCCGGAGCACTTGCGGCTACAATAAAAGGGGCGTCTCCTGAAGAGCTTGTCGGCTATTTCCTCACCGCGCTGCATGAGCACGACACCCATGCGATGCGAATGACAACGGACGGATTTGAACTTCCTGAAGGGTTGTCCGCGATCGAATCTGTGCGATCGTCAGAAATCGTCATCCCGTCGGACGAACGTGGTCCCCTTTTGATAGAGGTACCCGTTCGGCTCACGTACATCGCCCGGGAAGGCGGGAATTTTCGAAGGACATGGCAGTTCCTTTTGCGCCGCGAAGTCCCGGGGGAACGCTGGAGAATCATCGCGGTTGAACTGAATCCATAGCAATTGAAATAAGAAATCCCTTTCCAATCCAATACGTGCTTGTTACACGAAAGGCTCGAAAGGGATTTCTTTTCATTTCACCCGTTTTCATTGGCCACTCCATTGGTATTCGCCATAGGTGGACAATACACTGTTATACTCTGCCAGATTCCGAATGCGAATCCCCCGTTTCAGATTCTCCCATTCCTCTTTTGGCAGACTCGCTTCCATTTTCGCAGTATCGATTCGATAAAAGGTTTGCACGACATCTTGTTCAGCAGGCAGACCATGAAAGAGGGCAAGCATGCCGTCTGACGCTATTCCGATATGTCCACTATCCTTGCACGCTGGCGCTATATCCTGCTCGCGTTTCATTAAGATCATCTTGACGGGCTCAGCTTGTACAATTTCCCATCCATTATAGTTGCCCATGACGTCTGCCAGTTGATTGGTACGAACTGACACATGTTCTTCGTCTCGCATCCCACACAAATAATGGCGAGCTAAAACCAGTTCGTACGACGTCCCCGCGACTACATCTGCTTTGCCTGAATGGTTCAGTAAACGTGCAAGACCCGAATCGTTTCCGTCCTTTCCCACTAACAGGATACCGACTACGACACCTGTGGCTAGTGCTGCACCCCACGTCGCGTAAACCATCCACTTTTTCTTCTCAGTCACATAGAACCCCTTCTTTTATATAGGTTTTTCTTCCTATCATTACCACAAAGAAAGAGAGACATACGCGACCAATGGGGGATTGACGTTATATTTTTTTATTTTTGTCAATACAAAAAATTAATATACTATTTCATCTAGCTATCTATCCAGCTTCCGAATCTAATGATAAACTATTTTTGCTTGGCATTATTGTAAACTTATGGAGGTCATTTCAAACATGAAAAAAACGAACAAAAAAATGCTGACTGCTTTCCTCCTCAGCACTTCTTTGGTTGTTGGCGCACTCTCTTTTCCTCTTACTCCTGTAAGCGCGCAAACAGATTCTGTCCTGAAGCTCCGCCTGTTGGAAACGACAGATATCCACACCAACATCGTTAACTATGACTACTATCAAGACAAAAACACAGACGAGTTTGGCCTCGCAAAAACAGCGACATTGGTCAAAAAAGCAAGAGAAGAAGCGAAAAACAGCATCCTGATCGACAACGGTGACTTGTTGCAAGGAAACCCATTGGGCGACTACGTGGCAAAAATCGATCCGTTGAAAGCTGGAGATACTCACCCTGCCTACAAAGCAATGAACCTGATGGACTATGATGTTGCCAATATCGGTAACCATGAGTTCAACTTTGGTTTGGAGTTCTTGGACACCAGCTTGAAGGGTGCGAAATTCCCTTACATAAACTCTAACGTCTATGTAGACGACAAGGACAAAAATCCAGACAATGACAAAAACATGTACACTCCTTACGAAATCCTGGAGCGCACATTTAAAGATGAGAACGGCAAAGATGTAAAACTCAAAGTGGGCGTAATCGGTTTTGTTCCGCCACAAATCATGCAGTGGGACAAGGCTAACCTGGAAGGAAAAGTAATCGCGAAAGACATCGTAGAAACTGCAAACAAATTCGTACCTGAAATGAAGAAAAAAGGTGCAGACATCATCATCGCGGTTCCTCACTCCGGAATTGGCCCTACCGAGGGTGGTCCTCAATTGGAGAACGCTAGCTACCAACTGAGCAAAGTAGATGGTATCGACGCGATCCTGTTCGGACACTCCCACTCCGTATTCCCTGGTCCTGGATTCGATAAAATTCCAGGCGTTGATGCAGAAAAAGGAACGATCAATGGTAAACCAGCCGTTATGCCTGGCTTCTGGGGTAACCACCTCGGCGTGATCGACCTGACGCTGAAACAAGAAAAAGGAAAATGGAGAGTAGCTGAGTCCGCTACCAAAGTAGTTCCGATCTATGACAAAGCGAACAAAGCATCCTTGGCTGATGCAGACAAAGCTATCGTAGATGCAGTAAAAGAAGATCACGATAAAACGGTTGAATGGGTTCGTTCTGCTGTAGGGAAAACTTCTTCCCCGATCTTCAGCTACTTTGCACTCGTACAAGATGATCCATCTATCCAAATCGTAACCAATGCACAAAAATGGTTCGTTGAGAAAAACGTGAAGGGTACAGAATACGAAGGCATTCCAGTTCTGTCTGCTGGTGCACCATTTAAAGCAGGCGGCCGTAACGGGGTAAGCTACTACTCCAATATCCCAGCTGGTACAATCGCCATCAAAAACGTATCTGACCTGTACATCTACCCGAACACATTGAAAGCGGTTCTGGTCGATGGAGCTACGGTGAAAGAATGGTTGGAGCGCTCCGCTGGACAGTTCAACCAAATCGATCTGAAGAAAACTGATGAGCAACCACTCATCAACGAGTCTTTCCCAACGTACAACTTTGATGTAATCGACGGTGTTACTTATCAAATCGATGTTACACAGCCATCCAAGTACGCTGTAGATGGAAAAGTAGCAAGCAAAGATGCAAACCGCATCAAAAACCTGTCCTTTAATGGCAAACCAGTAAAACCTGAAGACAAATTCATCGTTGTAACCAACAACTACCGTGCAAGCGGCGGCGGTGCGTTCCCAGGACTGGATGGTAAAAACATCGTAATCGATTCTCCAGATGAAAACCGTCAAATCGTAATCGACTACATCCTGAACCAAAAAAATATCGACCCAGCAGCAGACAACAACTGGTCTTTTGCTCCAGTAGATGCGAAGCTGAACGTTACATTCACTTCTTCTCCTGACGCGAAACCATTCGCTGAAAAATTGTCCAATATCAAGTTCATCAACGTATTGGAAACTGGGTTTGCGAAATTCTCTATTGATCTGTCCAAGCCTGCTTCCAAGTAAGCTTGTCACCAACACAAACATCCCTCTTTCGAGAGGGATGTTTTGTTTTATCCGACTATCCGACAAAATGGTAATGCCCCCATGGAGAGTGCTGGAAAATTCGTTCTCCATCATTTAAAAAACGTTGGCGATTCGCCATTACTTTTCCTTCCATTTGGATCAGCTGCATGACGCCCTTCATGTGGTAGCCTGGGCGCTGACTATACAAGCCCGTTACCTCCCGCAAGAAGTTATCCGGATAGCGAAGCAATTGATGAACAGCCCATATCTGGGTATCAGATAAATAATTGATGTTACTATAGGCTTCCATCGCTTCCACAAAGGAATCCATGCGGTAGTCTTGCATCAACAGCATTCGCGACATTAATTGCACAAGGTCAACAAGCTGAAGATCATGACCTACTGTATCAAGGTCAATCAAATAGCAATTGCCTCGCTCCGTAAGCAAAAAGTTATGACTCGCCACGTCTCTATGCGCGAGTGTCCCCTTCTCCATGGCTAAAAACATTTCTGGCGTCAAAGGCAGCTTGTAGGCAGATTGGAGCAGCTCCTTACCATCTCGAAGAACGTGATCTGCCTGGTGCGAAATGAGCTGCTCTAGTTTTGTCTGGGGTCCCTTCTGTTCAATCGACCACATCAACCGCTCAAAGTATTCCAAGCGGCTCTCCCATTTATCTAAAAGAGCCGGTTTTCCTTCATACGCATACGTATGAGGAATAGGAAAACCCTGAGCTGCAACATGAAAACGGGCCAATGTTTCTGCTGTTTTTTTAACATCGAAAAGAGAAGCGTTATCTGCTTCATGCCCATCAATCATTTTCATGATGGTGTAATGACGGTCTTCAAATGCAAAAATTTTGGACCCTTCATGATTCTCCACATACTGCACAGTATGATGAAAGCCCTTCTCATGTAGTGCATCCGCTAACTCTGTCACCCACACAGCTTTTTCGACCTGCTTATATCCTTTGAGTATCCAGTGGCCCCTGTCTGTTTTTAACAGGTTTACGTTTCGCTTCGGCTTCACACCGTAGATTTGACAGCGAAAAGCCTTTTCAATGGTGGATAAGATTCCTTTGTTCATCCCATACCCTCTCAGTAAGAAGAGGAATCTTCATGCCCATCTCCCCAGTTCGGCCAAACCCCTTGTTCAGGCATGGTAGCCATACACGGGGAAGGAGGGAACATCATGTTATTGTGAATATCCTGTGGAGAACGATTGTACTTGCCTTTTCGGCCTTTGTACTCCCGGACTTCAGAAGAACACTCACACGATGATGACTCCACTGGTTCCGGGCACACAGGCTTTTTCGCTCGTGGCCGCTTTAATGGCATGGGTGGAAATGGTGGTGGGCATGGATACGGATACGGCGGCATCGGTCTGATCGGTGGTGGGACGATTGGAAATGGATTGATTGGTCGCATTTGTTCTGGACTCACAATCGGTCGTCGATTTGGATAAAACGGGCCAATCCACGGGTTCCCGCACGGTGGGCATGGCGGAAATGGCGGGCATGGTGGCATGAACGGCGGTGGAAATGGTGGAAATGGCGGGAATGGACGCACCTGTGGCATTGGCCTGCGCTCTTGCTCTGGACTTACCTTCGTCGATGGCTTCAGCTTCTGTTGCGGGCTCACTTTTGAAGGTGGCTTGAGCTTTTGTTGTGGGCTCACCTTTGAAGGCGGCTTCATCGGCCGCAACGGACTCACCCGTGGTGGATAGTTGGGCTGCATCGGTTGCAACGGACTTACTCGTGGTGGGTAGTTGGGCTGCATTGGTTGCAACGGACTTACCCGTGGTGGTGGATAGTTGGGCTGCATCGGTTGCAATGGACTTACCCGTGGCGGTGGATAATTTGGTTGTGGGCAAGGTGGGCATGCATATGCTGGCGGTCGTGTAGGCTGTAATGGCAAGACTTGAGTCGGTGGTCTATATGGAATGCTGGGCACATTTTGATTCGGTGGAATCGCTGGTGGATAAATATACGGACTCACTCCGGTTGGAGGTGGAGTCGGTATGAGCGGACGTATAGGAACAGGCGGAACCGGAGGCAGCACATTTGGCTTGCCTGAAATGTTCGGTGGTTTATACGGTGTTGGCTTCTCGATTGGTTTTTCGATTGGCTTTTCAATCGGTTTTTTAATCGGCTCCGTTGGTTTTGGAATAGGCTGTGTTGGTGGTGGAGGTGGTAATGTAGGTGGTGCTGTTGGCCTGACTACCTCTGGTGAAACAGAAGGAACTGGTGGTCTTGGCATTTCTTTGGGAGGCCTTGGCATCTCCTTGGGTGGTCTCGTAGGAATGGGAGCTGGCAGTGGAACTGGCCTGATCTCCTCCCTTGATTCGATTTGCACCTCTCCTGATTCTTCCGGCTCAATTGGCCGCCTTTCGATTTGTTGCGGTACCTCCATCTCTTCCTCTTCCGTAATCGGTCTTTCTTTCACATAAGGAGCCGCCTCACTCATTGGATGGGGGGGCGTCGTTCTTTGCTGCGGTCGGACAGGAACTTGTTTCGCCGGAATCTTGATTCTCGCTCCAGGATAAATTGTATCGGGAGTTTTTAATTGACTATTAAGGCGTAACAGTTCTTTGTAATCGACGCCATATCTTTTGGCGATCTTCCACATCGTATCGCCTTTTTGGACGATGTGTATTCTCAATGTTTTTCTCCTCCCTTGCACCAAACTCCCTAACATCGTATGCAGTCATGGGCGTTTTGCTCCTTGACGCCACTCCTTTGTTGAGAGGGAGCAAAAAAGAAAAAACCAATTCCTCTAGGAATTGGTCTGATGCATATAAAATGGATACGTACCAAGCTGACGAACTTGACAACCAATGGCTTCAATCTCCGCAAACGCTCCTGGCAACAAGACGTCGTCCATCTTCTGCTCAATGTCAATGACAAAATAATAGCTTCCGAGTGCTTTCTTCGTCGGACGTGATTCGATACGAGACAAGTTGACCTTTCTCCAAGCAAAAGCAGCCAGAACTTGATACAATGCTCCCGGGAAATCTTCTGGCAGCGTGACCAGTATCGTTGTCTTTTCCTTGCGGGAAACCGGTAGATCAAGACTTTCCAGACCGACGAGAACAAAGCGCGTGTAGTTATTCGAATAATCTTGAATTTGTTCACGCGCGAACTCCACTGGATAAATCTCTACATTCAATCGAGTACCAACAGCAGCCCACGGCTCTTCTGGATGCTCACTCACCATTTTTGCAGCCAATGCCGTACTGTTTACCGTTTCGATCGCTGCATCCGGCAAATTCTCACGCAAAAAGTTGTGGCTTTGTGCAATCGCTTGAGGATGTGACAACACTCTCGTAATAGCTGACAAAGGCAATGGGTGCTCTCTTTTTGCCACCAGTAAGTTTTGCGTAATCGGTAGTGCGAGCTCCGCCAAAATGGGCAAATCTACTTCGTGAATGAGCCAATCCAGTGTAGAATTGACTGTTCCTTCAATGGAGTTTTCCATCGGTACGACACCGTATGCCACTTCCTTTTTGGAAACAGCGTCTAGTACTTCAATAATACTTGGGTACGGAACGAAAGATAGCTTTTGTCCGAGCGACAATATCCTCGCTGCTTCTTCGGTAAACGTTCCACGCGGTCCTAGAAAAGCAAGTTTCTTCTCCATGGCTACTCCTATCCACTATGGTCTATCTCTGATGGATTTCTACCTGTACGCCATTTTCGTCCGGTTGCAAGATCATCACGCGGTACGAGATGTCGTGCCCTTTCATCACTCTGTCCACAAATGCACGCAGCTTCTCTAATTCTTCATCCGAAGAGAAAAAACAGAGGATCGTCGGTCCCGCGCCGCTTAAAGCAGCCCCCAGTGCCCCGTGTTCAGTCGCGTTGTCCAGGATTTCGTTCAAGCCAGGTACAAGCTTTGCTCGATACGGCTGATGCAACCGATCCGACATTGCCCGTCCCATCAGGTCGAGTCTGCCTTGTGCCAGTGCAGCAACTAGCAAACTACTATGACCCACATTATATACAACATCCTCTCTGCTGTACACCTGCGGCAAGACGTTCCGCGCTTTTTCTGTCGAGAGCATGAATTCTGGGATCACGACGAATGTTTGCAATCCCGCCGGAGCAGAAAACCGTACATATGGAATGGGGTCTCCTGGTACTTCAGGCATCGTCGCAACAATGATCCCACCAAACATCGAGGCTCCCGCATTATCCGGATGTCCTTCCAAACGTGTTGCCTTTTCAAACAATTGCTCACGAGTAAATGGTTCGCCAGCGAGATGGTTCGCCGCTACAAGAGCACCTACAATTGCAGCGGCACTACTTCCCAATCCCCTCGTCAAGGGAGCATCACTGGAGGCACGAATCGCAAGCTCAGGAATGGCGAGACCTGCTTCTTGAAACAATCCCGCCGCAACTCTGTACAGAAGATTGTTTTTGTCCGTCGGTGTTCCTTGCAGCTCCTTGCCCATCATCTCTACTGTCGTATGATCACTGATTTCCATCTCTACGACAGAATACAACTGGAAAGCCATTCCAAGCGCATCGAATCCCGGTCCTAGATTCGCTGTCGTTGCCGGTATGGTTACTTTTACACGGTGTCCATTCATGATACAAATTCTCTCCCACTTTGACGAACCAGCTCCATCACAGCTTCGTGTGTCGCCGGAACAGAGCGCGGCTCTTCACCTACCAGCTTCAAAGCGATATTCGGGTCTTTTAGTCCATTTCCAGTCAATACACACACGATCTGGCTACCGGGTTGAAGCCTTGCCGCCTCATGCAGCTTGATAATGCCAGCCAGCGATGCTGCCGAGGCAGGCTCGCAAAACACGCCTTCACTCTTCGCCAGCAAATGATAGGCATGCAAAATTTCTTCGTCCGTTACACTGTCGACAAGACCGCTTGATTTCGAAATGGCATTCAAAGCGCCATCCTTGCTCGCCGGGTTACCAATGCGAATGGCTGTCGCAATCGTTTCAGGGTTGGCTACTGGTTCGCCATGAACCAACGGCGCTGCCCCCGCTGCCTGGAAACCGTACATCTTAGGCAAGCGGCTCGATTTTTTGGCTGCGAAATATTCCTCGAAGCCCTTCCAATATGCTGTAATGTTACCTGCGTTACCAACTGGGATGGCCAAAATGTCAGGTGCGTCCGTCAGCGCATCGCACACTTCAAATGCCGCGGTCTTTTGTCCTTCAATCCGGTAAGGGTTCACGGAATTCACCAGTGTAATCGGCTCTTTCGCTGTGATTTCGCGAACAATATCCAGCGCTTCATCAAAATTACCGTCAATCGCGATGACTTCTGCACCATAGGCGATAGCCTGAGCCAACTTGCCCAACGCGATATTGCCGTTCGGGATCAGGACGATGCAACGTAATCCTGAGCGTGCGGCATACGCCGCAGCTGCTGCTGATGTATTCCCTGTCGAAGCACACATGATTGTGTTGCTTCCCTCTTCTACCGCTTTGGCTACAGCCATGACCATGCCTCTATCTTTAAAAGAGCCTGTCGGATTGAGCCCCTCGTACTTAACATACAGCTCCACCCCCAATTGTTTAGAAAGGTTCGGGGCATGAATCAGGGGAGTGTTTCCCTCATGCAAGCTGACCAGCGGAGTTTTTTCTGTGATCGGGAGAAATTCCCGGTAACGTGCCAAGATGCCAGATTGCCGATCAGAAGCCATTATTTGTCTCCCCCTTCTACACGGTAGCAGCTTTGTACAGTTGATACGATATCCATCTGCTCCATGTAAGCCAGTACCGCATCCATGTCACTCTTTGAGGACAGGTGTGTAATCATGATAATCTCCGCTTCACGTCCATTGTTGAACGGTTGCTGGATGACCTGCTCGAGGGAAATATTTTTGTCTGCCAACAGCTGCGTAATTTGAGCAAGAACACCGCGTTTATCTGCAACAACGATGCGCAAGAAGTATTTAGAGAATTTTTCGCTGTCTTCTTTCAATACTTTTTCCTTGTATGGAGCAACCATTCCACGTCCATTCACTCCTAGCTTTCTGTTTTTGACGACAGTAACTAGGTCAGACACAACGGCGGTAGCAGTCGGCAATTCACCTGCCCCCGGCCCGTAAAACATGGTTTCTCCTACCGCTTCCCCATGTACGTAAACGGCATTAAAGACACCATTTACAGAAGCAAGTGGATGGGATTTTGGAACCAGCGTCGGCTGCACACTTACCTCAATCGCCTCTTCGTCACGACGAGCCAATCCGAGCAGCTTGATTTCATACCCCAGTTGCTTGCCATAGGCGATATCTTCCTTGCTCACGGAACTGATCCCTTTTACGTCCACATCTTCGAGCTTCATCGGTACACGGAAGCCCAGCGTTGCCAGAATCGCCATTTTGCGGGCTGCATCAAAGCCTTCCACATCGGAGGTTGGGTCCTGCTCCGCGTAGCCCAGTGCTTGTGCTTCTTTCAATACCTCGCTATATTCTGCGCCCTCTTGACTCATTTTGGTCATGATGTAATTGGTCGTCCCGTTGACAATCCCCATCATTTTCGCGATACGGTCTGAGGAGAACCCTTCTACTAACGCGCGCAAGATCGGTATTCCACCAGCTACGCTTGCCTCGTAGAAAACATCACAGCCCTTTTCTTGCGCCTTCTCTAAAATTTCGGCTCCGTGCAATGCCATCAGATCTTTGTTAGCTGTTACTACGTGCTTGCCTCGTTCGAGTGCACCCAAAATGTATTCCTTTGCAGGGTGAATGCCACCAATTACTTCTACGATGACTTCAATTTCTGGATCATCCAAAACACTAGCAGGGTCTGTGGTCAGCGCACCCTCCATGGATGAAATATTGCGAGATTTTTCCGCATCTTGAACAAGAATACGGGAAACCTCAATACTGAGGCCGGTTTGCTTTTGCAAATCATCCTGATGCGCTTGAATAATGCGAACTACACCAGTCCCTACTGTTCCAAAACCCATTAATCCCAATTTAATGCTCTGCTTCTCCATGTCTCTCTCCCCTGCCTTTTCTTTGATTGTTTTTTTGCTTAGCCTCTACCGACGATCATCGCTTTGCGAACGCCCGGGATCAGCTGCAAGTTATCCAAAAACTCCGTGCTAGATACGCGAAGACTAGCCATATCGACTGACATGGATATGGTAGCAATCCCTTGAAGTGGTATCGTCTGATTGATGGTCAATACGTTTCCACCTTGATCTGCTACATATGTGAGCACTTTGGACAAGTAACCTGACATGTGATCCAAAGAGAACGTAAACGTCATAATTTTTTCGCTCATCATCGAATTGAACGGAAAAATGCCATCTTTATACTTATAAAAAGCACTGCGGCTCAATCCCACCCGTTCAACCGCTTCGTTAACGGTATCCACTTCGCCGGATTCCAGCATCTTCTTGGCTTCAATCGTTTTGGCAATCGATTCTGGCAGGATGTCAGATCGAATCAAGTAGAATTTTTCTTCCTTTTTCATGCGCTGTGTCCTCCTGAGAAAAACAGTTGTTTCTTCATAGAGGACATCATAACAGAAAGCATGTAATGTGACAATCCTTATCCGTCACTTTTTTTCATCGGATCATATTTGGTTTACTTTGATTACATGAGGGGGAGCTTCTTCGCGCACAATAATGCGTATCGTATGGAGGAGGTGAAAGACAAATGGCCGGACGTGGAAAGTCAGATAAATCGGAGCGCCGTAACAATCACCCAGCTGGTAAGCCAAGCAGTCTCGAACAGTTTGGCAATGACATGCGGGGTAAAAAAATGGCACAATCCCCAAACGTGATTGAAGATCCAGGCGGAAACGGATAAACAAACACAAAAAAACCCGGGACATCATGATCCCGGGTTTTCCTGATTCGATTAGTATGCCAAAGAGGACAAGCCGTTGATATGAGTCAAGTAGCGAACGTTACTCGCTTCTTTCATCAAGGTTGCAGGCAGACCCTTCAGCTTCAGTTGGCTTGCACCGATTGTTCCGATCGCGTCTTTACGGCCCAGGCTTCCCAGTGTACCAGAGAATACTGGTTTGAAGGTATCCATTTTAGTGCCGTTGAAGTGTGCGAAAAGATTGTGACCTACTACTTCGCCCATTTGCCATGCCAGTTGCGCAGTCGGAGGGAATGGACGACCTTCTGGTCCCATTACGACCGCACTGTCACCTGCAAGGAATACATCAGGGTGAGAAGTGGATTGCATGAATTCTGTAACAGTTGCACGCCCGCGGTTTACTTCCACGCCGCACTCAGCCACTACGCGATTTCCTTGTACGCCACCTGTCCATACCATTGTCTTGGTTTCAATGGTACCCCCATCTTTCAGGCAAACTGTGGTTTCTTTCATTTCCGTTACAGGTACGCCTGTCAGGAACTGAACGCCGCGTTTTTCCAAGCTCGTTTTCGCACGCTCAACCAGGTCAGGAGCAAAACCAGCCAAAATGGATGGACCTGCTTCTACGCAGTAGATGGATACATCTGCAAAGTCTACGCCGTGCTTGTGGCACAGATTTGGCAACATATCAGCGAATTCCCCAACCAGCTCGATACCTGTCAGACCACCACCACCTACAACGAAGGTAGCATCTGCTTTATTTTTGCTCGTCTTGTATTCAATCACGCGCTCTTCGAGGTGTGCACGCAGACGATTCGCTTCTTCTACAGACTTCAGTGTAAAGCTGTACTCTTGTAGACCTGGGATTCCGAAGAATGCGGTTTCACTTCCCAGCGCAATCACCAAAGCATCGTATTTGATGGACTCACCGCTTCCCAGTGTTACACGTTGGGAATCGAGACCAATATTTTCTACCGTGTCTACTACGAGGTTAATCTCTTTGCCACGCAGCAATCTTTCCAGAGGGAGCGCCACGTTTTGTTCCGACAGGTTTCCTACTGCCAAGCGGTGCAGTTCTGTAATGATTTGGTGAGTAGGAAAACGGTTTACCACCGTGATCGACGCTTCTTCAGCCGTCATGTATTTACGTGCAGTCAATGCGCTGAGCAAACCGCCATAACCGCCGCCTAGAATCAGAATATGCTTCGCCATGCCCAATCCTCCGTCCTTGTCTTACATTCCATAAAAAAAATACTAGCGTTTTTGTTGTTGACGTTCTGCTGATACTTCCAGAAATGCTTGTGCGAAACGCAAAGTTTTTTGTACTTGCGGATCCTTGAGCATTTTGAGAATACCGAACAAACCGATAGTAGACTCTTCAACATGAACACGGTCATTGGCTTCGATGGCTGCTTGCGCAATACCTTTTGCTTTATCAGAGATCGGTTTTACGAACTCTTCCATTCCGCCTTTGATGTCGTCGATCAACACATGATCATTTGCTACTGTTTGTACCAAATCATATGTTTTGGTCAAAAGAGTTGTCAATTCTGCCAATTTAGGCAGGTTCGCCACCAATACGTTAAGTGACTCTTGGATTTCTGGTTTCATCAACTGATCGAGTACATCTTGTTGCTGCGCTGGTGCCAGAGTTGCAGTGCTTGCTACTTCAGCAGCAGCTTGAGCTTGTTGCGTAGTTGTTTGAGACATAAAAAAAACGTCCTCCTTTGCTTTGGAATAGAGGCCTTTCATTCTCGATGCCTGTTCATACGAGTAACGGCCGCTATTCTCCCTGAAAATCCGGTAAAAAATTGCTTGTAACATTTTTCACAAAGTAAAGCAGACAACGGATTCGAATAATAAAAAGTGAATGATTTCACAAGTATTTATTCAGGAAAGCGTACACAACAAATCATGAAGTGAACAGGCTCGATGTAGAACTCTATGTACTCTACTATATACCTTCTTCACAGGAACATCAAAGGAAAAAAACCGCTTCCTTAGGAAGAAGCGGTAGTTGAGAGCTTTTTATAGTAATCTTTGATGAGTTCATGGTGCTTTTCATTGATATCCGTAAAGATTAATTCAATGATCGATTGCTTGTCTTGGAACGTTTTTTCCACGATTTTCGCCATCATGACGATCTCCTGCGCTTGCTTCGGTATCTTGAAAGACAAGTGGAGAAAATCGCCCTTCGACACATAACCGTCCGTTCCCAAAACAAGACGGGTTGGAGAGAATTTCAGCAACACTGCCTCGCCTTTCTCTTCGATCGGTCTAGCTCCCATCACCTTGTAAGGGACAGAAATACCGAGATCTGGAGAGATGGGATCCTGCTTGCGTTTTTGTGTTATTTCTACCCCTATACTAATCGGAATCATCCCTAAAAGCTTGATCGGCCATAGCGTTTGCTCCGAAACTACTTCCAAATCAATGGTATTCACTGCCGCATCCGTTTCCCAACGAATGCGTACAGTTGATCCGAGAAGCTCTGCTTTCGTTTCAGGCTTCATCTCGTAGGAAACTACGAGATAGCTGCCCTTTGCATGTTCAACCATAACTTGGACAGGTGTCTTCACCTGCTTGGAGATGATTAGCGGTAGAATCGCACCGCGTTGGAGTCGTTTATCCCCCATAAACGGGTTCAGTGATGGGACATCAATCATGGTTTTTGTCACTCCACAAAGTCAAACTCTAATTTGCCGATCCGAACGGTATCCCCGTCTTTTGCTCCCAACTTGCGCAGAGCATCATCTACACCCATAAAGCGCATTTGTCTTGCAAAACGCTGGGCTGCATCATAGCTGGTCAGATTGGTCATGCGTACGAGCTTCTCGATCTTTTCACCGCTGATAACAAATACTTCGTTATCACGCGTAATCTCGAATTCCTCTGGTTCTTTTTCTGCTCGGAACACCACGCGCTCTTCCACTTCCGCAACTTCCTCGACAGCAGGCTTGTCCGGAATCGTCGCCAAGGCATCCCCGATCGCATACATCAATTCTTGTACGCCTTGACGGGTTGCAGCAGAGATCTCGTACACCTTCGCATCTGGAACCTTTTCCTTGAAAATACGCAGGTTTTCCGCTGCTTCTGGCAGTTCCATTTTGTTCGCGACTACAATTTGCGGACGATCTTCGAGCTTCAGGTTATACATAGTCAGCTCTCGGTTGATCTGCAAATAATCCTCGTATGGATCGCGTCCATCTACCGCTGCCATGTCAATCACATGAACGATCAAGCGCGTACGCTCCACGTGACGCAGGAATTGGTGACCAAGACCCACACCTTCATGCGCGCCTTCAATCAATCCTGGCAAGTCAGCCATTACGAAGCTCTGCTCACCTAAGTCCACAACACCCAAATTCGGTGTCAGCGTCGTAAAGTGGTACGCCGCAATTTTTGGCTTCGCCGCTGTTACACTAGACAGCAAGGTGGATTTTCCTACACTCGGATAACCAACCAAGCCCACATCTGCAATAAGCTTGAGCTCCATGACAATGTAACGCTCTTGACCTGGTTCTCCGTTCTCTGAGATATGTGGGGCTGGATTCGAAGAGTTGGCAAAACGAGTATTGCCTCGTCCACCACGTCCGCCTTTTACGATCACAGCACGTTGACCCTGCTCCACGAGATCGACAATCACTTCTTTGGTATCATCATCAATGACAGTTGTTCCTGGTGGCACGCGCACGACCATATCTTCCGCGCCTGCTCCGTGCTGAGATTTGTTGCGGCCATGCTCTCCGCGAGGTGCTTTGAAATGTCGTTGATAGCGGAAATCTACCAGTGTACGCAGACCTTCGTCCACAACAAACACGACATCTCCACCTTGACCGCCATCTCCACCCGCTGGACCTCCCAGCGGTACGTACTTCTCCCGGCGAAAGGAGACAGCTCCGTTACCACCGTCCCCGCCTTTTACATATACTTTTACCTGATCGACAAACATGGTGTCACCTCTTTCATTCCGCGAATGGGACCACCAATTTCAGGACCCATTCTTCTTCCGTATGTATCCACTCGGTGACCTCCACCGTACTCTGTTCGCTTTTACGTATCAGCTTTTCCAATTCTTCCATTCCGGATGCACGAAGTACACCGGCCAGGTCAAAACGAAAATGAACCCCACGCTCATCCATCTGCAAGCTTACCTGCATGCTGGCTGCTTCGTACCCGCTCTGGTCTACATGATCGTTCACTGTGCATAATATCTCTGACACCAACTGGAACAAGTCTTGCTCGTTCAAAACTACTCGCGTGAGATCCACATGATTGCACACGTCTACTTCTAAAAGCAATTCATTGTTCAGTGCGTTAAATGTCAAGAAGAAGACGGACAACAAGGAGCTATTCAATCGGGCAACCATCGATTCCTGCATCGCCATCTGTGCGATGCGCTTCAAATGGGCCTCTCCTTGTTCAGTACGGTTCAAATGCAAATAGCCGAGCAGAACCTGAACGTGGTTCAACCAGTCATGCCGCTGCCTGTTCAGAACGGTCAGCAGTTGGTCTGTCTGATGCGTAAACAGCCTCCGCTCGTCCCCCATCACATTCACCCAAGTCGATAAGAATATCTTTCCCATCTATTGTACCATAAAAAAGAGCCGGACAAAAAGAAAACCCAGCTATATCGCTGGGTTTTTCTTAACAAATATTTACGCTTCGGAAGCAACTGGCTCGATCACAACTTGTTTGCGATCACGGCCCAGACGCTTGAAACGAACAACACCATCTGCAGTTGCAAACAGAGTGTCGTCTCCGCCTTTCATTACGTTCGCACCTGGGTAAATCTTAGTTCCGCGTTGACGAACGAGAATGTTACCAGCAGTAACGAATTGCCCGTCGCCACGTTTCACGCCCAGACGTTTGGAAATGGAATCGCGACCGTTCTTTGTGGAACCTACCCCTTTTTTCGATGCGAAAAACTGAAGGTCCAAGTTAAACAGCATGTTCATATCAGACACCTCCCTGCCATTTATCATCACTAACTTTTACGTATTTGCCGTAATTCGCCTCAACTGTCAAAAGAGATATAATCATACTCTCTGCCAAAAGCTGCTGCTTCTCGTGCGCAGTCTCATCTTCCGGAGAAGAAAGACTCCACTTCAAGAAACCGCCGCCTTCTTGAGCAACATCGACTGCAGGAGTGATGCCGGTCAAAGGTTGGATAGCGTTTAATATACCAAAGCTGATGCCTGATACAGCGGAACAAACGATGTCCGCTCCATAGGCACCCGCATTGGCATGTCCGGAAATACTAATTTCATGGATACCGTGCGACCCACGTCTCACGATTACTTCAATCATGTCAAATCACCAATTAAGCGTTGATCTTTTCGATCACAACTTTAGTGAATGGTTGACGGTGACCTTGCTTGCGACGGTAGTTCTTCTTGGCTTTGTATTTGTACACGATAATCTTTGCAGATTTACCGTGTTTTTCTACTTTACCAGTTACCGTTGCACCAGCTACTGTAGGAGCTCCTGCAGTAACTTTGCCGTCTTTGCTTACGAAGAGAACTTTGTCAAAAGTAACAACGTCTCCTTCGTTGCCAGCCAATTTCTCGATGAAGAGAACTGCTCCCTCTTCAACTTTGTATTGCTTTCCACCGGTTTCGATAATTGCGTACACTGTGTGCACCTCCTATACTCAGACTCGCCTTTACAGGTGCGTCGTCAAGCGACGGCTTATGTACCTGATTCGTGCGGTTACAGTATGCACGAGGCATATCTGTATGACAACCATTAGGTTATCATAGCTACAATGGCCCAGTCAAGTTATTTCGATTGTAAACGCTCCGCCTCTGCCCGATTTCCGACGTATCCAATTCGAAGCTCGTCGGGGCTCATCGCAGGAACAAGCTGCTTATAGACATGGACAGGCCAAGTGATTGCTTCTGCTTTTTCCCACTCCTCTATCATGTCCAACAATCTCGGCGGCATGTCCACGATAACAGCCTCCGCATCTTGGCTCTTTGCCAATGCGGTAACTTCGGCGTACAAGCGCCGGAACAGCTCGTCTACTCGCCAAACTCTCCCTCGGCCCTTGCATGCCTCACACGGCTCCGTCAGCCGCTCCATCAGGCTTGCTCGAACTCTTTTTCGCGTCATCTCGACTAATCCAAGCGACGTCATCCCGAGAACAGTCGAAGGGACAAGGTCCTTCGCCAGCTCTTGTTTCAATCGCGAGATCACTCGCTCCTTATTGCTCTGCTCTTTCATGTCGATAAAATCAATGATCACGATGCCACCGATGTCTCGCAACCGCAGCTGTCTGGCAATTTCAGTTACCGCCTCCAGATTGGTCGCCGTCACTGCCTGCTCCCGCTGTTGCCCTCCTCCACCTGTGAATGAACCGGTATTTACATCGATGACCGTCATCGCTTCAGTCCTGTCGATGACCAAGGACCCTCCACTCTTGAGCGGCACATGTCGATCACGAGCACGAATCAGCTCTGCCTCGACACCCAAGAAGTCAAAGAGCGGCTGTTTGCCCTGATACCAGCGTAGCTTCTCTTGTACTTCCGGAGCAAAAGCTGCCAACGCCGCTTTTACCTGCTGATGAGTCGTCGCACCTTCTACCAACAGCTCATCCAAGCCGTCTGCCAAGCCATCTCGGAGCGCCACCTCGATCAACTCTGCATCCTGAAAAATCCGCCCGGTCGAGCGCAATCCCTCGGCTGTTCGCAGCATGTCCTGCCAGCGCTTGCGCAAATAGACCAGCTCACTAATGAGTGTCTGCTCTTCTGCTTCCGCCGCTTCCGTGCGCAGAATACAGCCTTCCCCTTGCTCTACTGTCGTAGAGATCATCTGTTGCAGTCGTTTTCGTTTGGTATCATCCGTTATTTTACGAGAAAGCGATATGCTTTCTTCAGTCGGAAGGTATACCAGATAACGCCCCTGTAAGCTGATCCGCATCGTGATTTTTGGCGCCTTCATTTCCAACGCCTCTTTACTCACTTGAACCAATACCTTTTGCCCTACGTGAACACGTTCCGCAATACTTGGTTTCGCTGCTCCACCCGACTCCACACCGACCGTGTCATCTACATACAAATAAGCATTTTGGCCTGTACCAATATCAACAAAGGCGGATTGGATACCAGGCTTCACATCCGCGATTCGTCCTTGATAAATGTCACCGACACTTGCGTGTGACCCCACATCCTGTGTACGCCATTCCTGCAATTTTCCGTTTTCCATGAATGCGATGCGGATGCTGCCACCTTGTGCACTGATCGCTACTTGCTTCACTGCCTTCACTCCTTATTCCCCGTGCAAACATTGCCCAAAAAGAAGGATAAGCGGGCTCATAGGAAGTAATCTAACATAGCTGCTAAGTCAAGGTAAAGGAGATAATCCATGATTCATGCTAGTGATTTAAAAATAAGAGCCTTATCCCCCAATGATGCCGCTCACTTAGTCAAATGGCTTTCTGACGAGCGCGTTTTGGCCTATTATGAAGGTCGCGATCAGCCACATGACGAGTCCCTCGTGCAGCAAAGCTTTTTTCCGGAAGACGAAGGTGAAACTCGCTGCCTGATCTTGTACGCGGACAAACCGATTGGCTATGCGCAATTTTATCCACTTGATGCCCCGGAAAAACAACAGTATGGGTATGCAAAAGACGATGTCGTTTACGGCATGGACCAGTTCATCGGAGAGCCCGCTTACTGGAATCGTGGTATTGGCACTCAGCTCGTTAAAGCCATCCTCCACTATCTCCACAAGGAAAAACGAGTACAAAAAGTAGCGATTGACCCGCAAGCCTGGAATGAACGAGCCCTCCGTTGCTATGAAAAATGTGGTTTTCGAAAAGTAAAAGAGCTTCCTCTGCACGAATGGCACGAAGGAAGCATGCGTGATTGCTGGCTGATGGAATGGATCGCTCCTGCTGATTAAGGACGAGAGACTAAAGGAGCTTGCCCACTGCGGCGTCGTGCTTTTGCTCAAACAGAAGGGCATATAATAGCTGTTCCTCTGCCAAGAGACCCGCGCCTTGCACGTAGAAAAGATGCGAGCATCCCCGCCGCAGCTTGTGTGAGACTGCCAGTACCGTCTCCTCAGGATGCACGCGTACAGCTTGAACGGCAGCTTCTTCTTGCTGCCGATCGTATTTTTCCACAAGAAAGCGAAAAAATTGATATGGAAACCGCAAAAACGCCTGAATGTTCAATACCAATAAATAAATTCCGATCACTGCTAAGTTGTACTTCAACTCCAAGCTGGACATCCCCACCATGATCCCCGCAAACAGCGTACTCCCCGTCAACGATATCATCGTCGCCTGTCTATACGACATAAACCAGCATAGAACGGCCAACAAAATTCTCCCGCCATCTAAGGGCCAGATTGGCAACAGGTTAAACAGCGCAATCGTCAAATTGCTTACCAAGAAAAAGCGGGCCCACTCTTCCGTCCATATCCCCATAAACCAAAATAAGTACGAAGCAGCCATCATCATAATATTTAAAAAGGGCCCAGCGAGTGCTACGACAATCTCATCCATTGGGTCCGTGGCGTACGAGTTTTCCATCGTCGCTACTCCACCAAAAGGCAGAAGCTGCACTTCCTTTACGGTCCATCCGAGCTCGCGCGCCATGGCTATATGCCCCAATTCATGGATCAGCACGATGATAAACAAGGTAATGACCTCCAAAAAATGGCCTGTCACCACGGACAAGCCGATCACCGCCCAAAATAGCAGGTGAATGCGAAACCGAATGTCAAGCCAGCTTCCCCTATTCAAACGGTATCACTTCCAGGGGATTAACAAATTGCTCATTCACTTTCGCCCCTACATACAGATGACGTGATGTCTGCTCCATTACTCGTGCGGTTCCGATGACTTGACCAGGTTTAAGGACCTCGTCCTTCGTCACCCCTATACTATCGAGATTGCCCAACCATATTTCCCGCCCTTTGGTTAGACGAACAATCACTGTCGTCCCATAATCAGGCTTTTCTCCGACAAACGCGACCCAGCCAGCTTCTCCGATCGTGATTTGATCGTTCATTCCCGTATGCAGGATCACATTTGCACTCTCTGGATCAAAGGATTTTACGACTTTCCAGCTACTGGGGAGCTTCCACACAGCATTTGCGTCCTTTGTTGTACTCGTGGCTGGCACGGCAGGAGGATTGGTCGGTATCGAAGGAAGCATCGTCGGAATCGGACCAAATCTCGCTTCATACCAGTCCGCTACTCCTGAAAAATTAAATTCCCGTGTCATGACTTCCCTCGCGGAGCTTTTCCAAGAGGTAGGAATCAGTGTTGTTTGAAACAAAACATAAGCAGCACCAATCAATAAGACAGATGCTAAAATTTGCACGCCCCACTTTTCATGGGACGGTGGCTGTTCCATCATATCGTTCTCGCGCGGCGAGTAACTGAATGGGTCTGGCGATTCTTCGATGGGATCTTTCCAATCATCGACGTAGGGAGTATAGCTGTCTCGTGACTGTGTTCGGATTCTTTCCAAACGCTCTCTCCGTCTTTCTTTTACTCGATCTACTCTTTCAAACATGTCCATCCCTCCGCAGGCCAAGCCTTTAGTATCATCCTATGACTTGTCTACCTGCTTTATGACGACCGGCGCCCCTCTCCAACGACCCAGCGTATCGGGTGGAAACACGCAAAAAAGACAGTCTCCCCATTGAGAGACTGCCTTTGAATCTGTCAATTTTACAGTTTAGTTACACTAGCAGCTTGAGGTCCACGGCTACCTTGGACGATTTCGAACTCAACCTTTTGACCTTCGTCAAGAGATTTGAAACCTTCTGACTGGATTGCGCTGTAGTGTACGAATACGTCGTCGCCACCCTCAACTTGGATGAAGCCGTATCCTTTTTCTGCGTTAAACCATTTTACGATACCTTGTTGCATGAAACAAAACCTCCCTGAACATTACGCCCCACGAGGCGAAAGAGTGTAGCGTTAACCTCTTTTTTACAGATAAGCCTTTTGCGTCAAGGAAAAAAAGTCATACAAATTGCGATTGACAATTGGTGACGTCACTCACAATACGTACGACTCCATACCAATCAATCAAACACTATAACTTGTAAAAATGGTTAACTTAGGATGATTTTAGCATAAGTATTTGCATTTGTCACGCATTTCGTAAATGTTCAAAAAGTCTTCTATTCATCGCCGAGAAAGTGGCGAGAACCAGAAGACTTTTTGAAAAACCTCATTTAGTCAAAACGCAACTTGTCCTTACGCATCCCAATATTGAGCACCACACCAATGATCAGGAAGTTGGTTATGAGCGAACTCCCTCCGTAGCTAATGAACGGAAGTGGAATACCCGTAATCGGCATCAACTGAATCGTCATCCCAATGTTCTCGAAGATCTGGAAGGTAAGCATCCCTACGACACCCGCGACAACATAGGAGCCGAACGGATCTTTAGCCTCCATCGCAATGCGGATCATTCGGTAAATCAAGACGAAAAACAGAATCATCAGCAAGCCCGCTCCGACAAAGCCCAGCTTCTCTGCAATGACGGTAAAGATAAAATCACTTTCTCCTACCGGCACCCATCCAAAGCTCGCTTGCGTCGGCGTATCAATCCCTTTTCCGAACAATTGCCCTGAGCCGATGGCAATCAATGCTTGTTTGAGTTGGAACCCTCGTCCCATCGGTTCAAGATCTGGGTCCATCCAAAAGAGGATTCGATCCCACTGATACGGCTTGATAATCTTGAAAAAGATATCCTGCTTGTATTCATGCAGCAGCGTCATGGCGGCAAAGAAGCTGCCGACCAATCCTCCCATGTACAACACATGCTTCATCCGTACGCCACCCACAATTAGCATTGTGGCGAGCATCCCCGTAAAAACCATGGCCGTACCCAAATCGGGCTGAATCAAAATCAAAAGCAATGGTACACCAACCAAGGCTAATACTGGAATCAGCTTGTAAAAATAGTAAAAACGATCCGGATCGTTTGCCCTCTTCGACAGGAAGCGGGCCACCGTTATGATCGTGAACAGCTTCATCGGTTCAGAAGGTTGAACCAAGACAGGACCAAGGTCATACCAGCTCGTCGTGTTGTTAATCGGCTTCGTTTGAAATACCCCGATCAAAAGAATCAGACCGAGTGCATATAAGACATAGGCCATGTTGTGGAATAGACGATAGTCAAATAGCAATGTCACACCTAGCACAATAAAGCCAATGACATACCAAAGGACCTGCTGATGCGCTTTATCTACACCTGCCGCAGAACCGGAAATCCCCAAATAGCTGAAGACACCCAGCGCTGCCAAAATCAAAATGATGGTCCAGTCAATTGTTTTGAGATGACGTTTTTCCAGGTCCATCCGTTTCCTCCTAGAAAACGTGACTCCCCTCTTTAAAAGAAGGGAGCCATGTATTACCTATTTTAATCCAAAGAATTTACGCATTTTATGAAACACGCCCGCTTTTTCTTCCAATGGTTGCAATGGAACAGCTTCACCCAAAAGGCGACGAGCCACGTTCCGATACGCGATGGAAGCACGTGATTCGTGATTCATCACAGCCGGCTCACCTTGGTTCGCGGATTTAATGATATGATCATCATCCGGCACTACACCAATTAAGTCAATGGCTAACAAATCCAAAATGTCTTCTACATCAAGCATATCGCCATTTTTCACCATATGGGAGCGAACGCGATTGATGACCAGCTTCGGCATTCCGATTTTTTCTCGCTCTAATAGTCCAATAATCCTATCAGCATCACGCACAGCGGCTTTTTCAGGTGTAGTCACGACGATTGCTTGATCAGCCCCTGCCACTGCATTGCGGAAGCCTTGTTCAATACCCGCAGGGCAATCGATGATGACATAATCATATTCCCGCTTCAGTTGTGTAATGATTTCCTCCATCTGCTCAGGAGATACTGCTGATTTGTCTTTGGTCTGAGCTGCCGGGAGCAATGCCAGATTGTCAAACCGCTTGTCTTTGATCAGAGCTTGTGGCAGTCGGCATGCGCCTTCTGCAACGTCTACCAGATCATAAATAATTCGGTTCTCAAGTCCCATGACTACATCCAGATTGCGCAAGCCAATATCGGTGTCTACCATGCACACTTTTTGCCCCAACAATGCAAGCGCCGTTCCCAAATTGGCGGAAGTGGTCGTCTTACCCACGCCGCCTTTACCGGAAGTTACGACAATTCCAATCCCCACGTCCGTTCCTCCTCTTTCCCTCAACCCTCACGCTTTTTCTCACCCAAATCAGGGCGGATTCGCGACAAGTAGTTCATTTTCGCTACCAGCATGATCTCATTTTCCAGATAGGCAAATTCTGTGCCTCCGGAATTATTCGTCCATTCTTCACCCGGCTTGCTGATCACATCTGCAATCCGCAACTGGGTAGGACTCATGACTGCAGCCGCAATAATTACCTGTGAGTCACCGGAAATACCTGCGTGCGCGTACCCTCTGAGATGACCCAGCACGTAGATGCTTCCTGTACTGCGAACCGTTCCCCCGGGATTGACATCTCCCAATAAAAGCAAATCACCGTCAAACTCCAGTACTTGCCCAGAGCGTACCGTATTTACCTGTATGGAAAAATGGGTTTTCAGGCGTTCAGCCATAGCTTCTTCCCGCGTGATCAAATCAGATTCGATTGTATGGATCACCAGGTTGCCCTTCGTTCGAATAATTTGAGTCAACTGCTCTTGTTGCTCGGGTGAGCAGTAACGTTTTCCCAATTTTATAGATACCCGAATGAGTGGCCCCGACAAAATCTGTTGGTGGCTATGCTCTATTTTTTCACGCATATCGGCCAGCAGTTCGTCGAAGGAACAGGTATCATCCATAAAGAAGACGAGACCCTCTTTAGTCCCTTTGATCGTGACCTTGCTTTTCACAGTCGTCACCGGTTTCACCTCGACCGATACCATTCGCCATGCAGAAAGATTTTTCCTGCTCTGCGTGAAAAAATTGCCGAATCGGGTCAGATGGTGGCATTTCACAAGAGCTTGACTCCATTATTCTCTTGGGCTTGATTGCGCTGGACAACCATTGTGTTTACTTCGCGGACGGTGGATTTGGCTTCGGAACCCCACCAGTAAGGACACCTGGATTCAGTTCATTGTAAGCTTCGAGCAATCTACGCGAGATCGGACCAGTCGCATCAGAACTGGATGTTCCGTCTCTCAAACTGTTCGGCGCAATGACGACGAAAACCAGTTGAGGATTTTCATAAGGCGCAAAGCCGACAACCAGTGCATTTTCCGCTGGCTGCGACGTTTGTGCCGTACCAGACTTGGCTGCAACCGTGAAAGGCAAACCATTAAATCGTTGAACGGTACCACCTGGTTGAGTAACCAGCCGCATCCCTTCTTTTACCACCTGTATATGCTTCGGATCGATATCAACCCGATTGAGCACTTGCGGTTCAATAACCGAGAGCGTTTGTCCTGGTTTCTTCGGATCGGTAGTTCCTTTACGAATTTCTTTTACAAGATGCGGGCGTACCCGATATCCTCCATTCGCAATGGTCGATACGTATTGACCCAGCTGCATCGGCGTGAACAGATCGTATTGACCAATCATCACGTCCGCCAAGTTCCCGTAGTAAAGGTTCTGGTTTTCCCAACCGGTATGTTCATTCGGCAGATCCACACCTGTTTTCACACCAAGACCAAACTGGGCATTGTAGTAATCATAGACAGAGAACTGCTTCTCCCAGCCGTCTTTCCCTTTTCTTGCTAATCGAATCGCCATTTCGTACATATACGTATTGTTGGACACCTGCAAGGCACGACGAGCGTTAACTGGTCCATGACCACTTGCCTTCCAGTTGCGTTTATACGTGTTACCGACATTCAAGCCGCCTCGGTCATAGATGACTTCGTTCGGTGTAGTCAGACCCTCCTGAAGCGCAATCATGACAGAGAGTGGCTTGTAGGTAGAAGCAGGTGGATACGGCGTATAAATGAATCGGTTTGATTCGTTCGGCAAAATAAGCGAGGTGTAATTCTCGTTGAATTTCTTGCGGTCGTAATACAGATTCAAATTGTAATCTGGATAACTCGCCATCGCCAATATTTCACCCGTATTCGGATTCATCACCAAAACGTGTGCGTCCTTAAACTCTTTTGGTGTAGTCGGGCGCTTCTTGAATGATTCAAACTCTTCTTTCAAGATGGCCTCTACCTTGCTTTGATAACGCCAGTCCATAGCCAAAACGAGATCGTTTCCTGGCTCAGGGGCTTGGCGCATCTGCTTCTCTACCGTCTCCGAATTTTTGTTCACGTGCACTTCCATAATCCCGTTTTTGCCGCGCAAATAACGTTCATAGGAGCTCTCCAGACCAGTTACACCGACACGGTCGATAGCGTTGTAGCCCTGTGCCTGATATTCTTTCAAGCTCTCAGGACGAATCGCATTGATGTACCCGAGAAAGTGAGTACCAAATGCCGAACCATCCGGATCTTCGAAAATTTGGCGAACAGGCTCCAGCTCCACACTAATTCCCGGCAGTTCGGTACGCCGTTCTTCGATCTGGAACATTTCCTGCTCCGTGATGTTGACCTTGACACGTCTAGGAATGTAGCTAGCCATCTGCGGTGAACGCATCTCCTGCAACAACGAGAGCTTGTGCCACTGAAATTGGCGTTGCTGCTCTGTCAACGGTAGCTTGATATCCATGTCGAACAACGAGGCATAGCGCAGCAAATCCATGTCGGACTTTTCTGCTAAGCCTTCGGGGGTTGGCAAAACTCCGATCTGATCCTTCACTTTTTTGGCGAGGTCATTACGATCTTCCTTGTCCAATTTCAGAGTGAGGGTCATCTTGGCGTTGATCGCCATTTTTAACAGTTCGAAATCTGTAGTGTTCGCTTCCGTAATAGCGGGTGTACCCGGCTTGGCCGCGTTCAGTTTCTTAATAATATCTGCTCTCTCCTTGTCATCAAAAGGAGAACGCACGCGCATCCCGAGATACACAGCAGTTTTTACCAGTTCAAAGTCCGACATCTGATCGACAGTCTGTACTTTTGGAACGACTTTTAGCTTCGCCGCAACGTTTGTCTTGAGATCGTTTGTTTCTTGCGCATTGAAAGCTACAGGCAAAGTTGATCTCAGTTCAATCGTCTTCTTTAACAGTTCCTTATCCGTACCAATTTTGCCGCCATCGGGGATGAGGATTTTTGCCAGACGATCCGCGACTTTCTCTTCATCAATGTCCTGCCCTTGTTCTTCCACGTATTGAACAGTGTACACAGGCTTATTCGAAACGAGTACCTCGCCATTTTTATCCAAGATACGGCCACGAGGAGCGGAAATCGGCAGTTCACGAATACTGAACTTTTCTAATTCATGCTTGTACTGTTCTCCTTCCACCAGCTGCACAAAGGCTAGCCGTAAAATAATGGTGGCGAAGAACAAAAATACAATCACAAACAACATATTGAGCCGAATAGGTATGTCTGATTTCGGTTCTTTGACTTCTTCCACGAACTCTCCTCTCCTTTGCCCTTACTGCATGTGCATTTCCTTTTTCTCCAGAATCTTGTTGCATACATTCTTGATCGGAAAGTATACCAGCAAGCCAAAAGCGAGATTCAACAGTATACTAGGCAAAATTTGATGTGTCAAAATCCATTGAACATCGAAGGGGGCAGCGGAAAACAAGCGGAACAAGGAATACAAAAGCCATTCATGTCCGAACAAAATTAGGAAGCTGGTAATGAAAACCATCCCGAATCCTCTCTGGAACAAAAGAACGATCATCCCTGCAAAGTAGCTGGCCACCATCATGGACATGGTATAGATTCCAATTAGTTGCCCAAACAGGACATCCTGTAAAAATCCGAAGGCGATCCCGTAATACAAGCCCTCGCGCCTGCCGAGATACATCGAAATAAAGATGCAGCAGACAAGCGCAAACCGGGGTACCATCATCCAAGACAGACCCCATGTATCAGGTGCAAATACTTGCATCACAGTTCCTTCCAAAACAAACATGACTACGACGCCAAGGTCAATAATAAACGAGCCATTACTGACCACCCCCGCTAGCAGGTCGAGCCGGAGGCACAGTTGTCTGTGTTTGAGTCTGGCCGGCTGGCTGTTGCGGGATCAATTCACCATTGGGAGCGATTGTAAAATCTCGTTCCACAACCATGACTTCATTCAATTGTGAAAAATCAGCGCTTGGCTGAATGTAGGCGGTTTGAGTCAAGCCATAATCATCTGGCTCTACGCGAACAATATAGCCGATCGGCAAATTGCGAGGGACAACTCCTCCCAAACCTGACGAAATAACTTGCTGATCTTTTTTAATTGCTTGTCCCCAAGGGATTTTGCGCATGACGAGCAATCTCTTTTGCGGGTCGTACTCTTCAATGACACCACTAATTGGACGGAATACTGGCTTGCCATCGACCACCTGCTCCGTCAAAATATCCGCAGAAATATGGTCACGCCGTTCGTAGCTCGTCAACAATTCCACTGTAGCTGAAAAATTGGCTACACTCTGTACGCGGCCGATCATTCCTTTGGCTGTAATAACCGCCATATCCTTCTTGATGCCATGTTTCAGTCCTTTGTCGATCGTGATGACGTTATTCCATGTATCAGGGTTTCTCGCCACGACTTCCGCATAGCGGAGACGGTAAGACTTGAGTGAATCTTTTGCCTGCAGCATTTCTCGGAGGCGATCATTCTCAGCCTTGAGCGTGTGCAGTTCAGCACTTAGTTGGGCGTATTGATCCAGCCCAGCTTTGAGTGCCTTGTTTTCTTCATATACGCCGTACGCTTCTTCAATTTCCTGAAAAAAGCCAGAAACAGCCTGGGCAGGGCGATAGAAAAAGCCCTGCACCACGCTGAAGGTATCTTTGAAGAACATTTCTGGCCAGGTCAGGCTAACCCGTTCACGAGAAGTGAAGCCCACGACGGAGATAAGCAGGACCAAGCCTACAAGTACAATGATAAGCCGCTTATTCCCGAAAAACGACATGCCCTACCCTCCGTTTATTTACCCCGTTTTAGTCGGGAAGAGGTGATGCCTTGCTTGGATTTGAACAGGTGAATGTTCTCCAATGCACGACCTGTTCCAATCGCTACGCAATCTAGTGCGTTTTCCGCGACATGCACGGGCATACCCGTTTCCTTACTGATCAGGCGATCCATGTTACGCAAGAGCGCACCGCCGCCTGTGAGTACAATTCCACGATCCATGATGTCCGCCGCGAGCTCAGGCGGGCTTTTTTCGAGTGTTACCTTCACCGCTTCCACAATAGCAGAAATAGTTTCCGCCAATGCTTCCGCAATCTCTGTGCTGCTTACCGAGAGCGTTTTTGGCAATCCGGTTACAAGGTCACGACCGCGAATGTCAACGTTTTCGACCTCATCAGGAGCAATCGCAGAGCCGATCTCCAGCTTCAATGTTTCTGCTGTCCGTTCCCCGATCATCAAGTTGTAACGGCGCTTGATGTACTGAATAATCGCCTCGTCCATCTCATCCCCGGCCACACGAATGGAGCGGGATGTAACAATCCCCCCAAGAGAAATGATAGCGACTTCTGTCGTACCACCGCCAATGTCAACGACCATACTTCCAGTCGGTTCCCACACTGGCAGGTCTGCACCGATCGCTGCTGCAAACGGTTCTTCAATGGTATGTGCTTCCTTCGCCCCAGCCTGCTTCGTAGCATCTTCGACTGCGCGCTTTTCCACCGCAGTAATTCCCGAAGGTACACAGACCATTACGTTTGGACGACGTGAAAACAGCCCTTGATTTTTTTGTGCTTGATTGATGAAATAGCGCATCATTGTCGCAGTTGTATCAAAGTCAGCGATTACCCCGTCTTTCATTGGGCGAACCGCTACGATATTACCCGGCGTACGACCGATCATACTTTTCGCTGCATTCCCTACTGCTTCAATGGAATTGTTATTGGTACGAATCGCTACAACAGAAGGCTCACGCACCACAATTCCTTTCCCCTTCACAAAAACAAGTGTATTGGCAGTGCCGAGGTCAATCCCCAAGTCACGTGTAAATCCACCAAACATAAAAAAACTCCTTCCAAATGTTAATCCAAATGACAAGCATAAGAGAACCTCGATCGAGGCCTCTCCAAGATAGAGCGACCGCGTTTTGGTGGAAGGTTTTCAAGCACACAAGAATTCATAGACGTATCGATGATAAATCTTGCGCGTAAAAACATGCTACAAGTACCCTTGCTCTTTGAGACTAACGTACTTGCCTTCCCCGATAATAACATGATCCAACAATGAAATCCCCACCAGTTCACCAGCGTCACGCAATGTATGCGTAATCGCGATGTCTTCCCTGCTAGGTGTCGGATCACCGCTCGGATGGTTATGTAGGCATATCACCGATGCGCTGCTACGACGGATCGCTTCTTTAAAGACTTCTCTCGGGTGTACGATGGAAGCGTCCAGACTGCCTACGAAAATCGTCTGCTTGCCAATCACGTGGTTCTTGGTATTCAGAAAGAGACAGACAAAGTGTTCCTGTGTCAAATGAGCAAGCTCTGGCGACATCAAATCAGCTACGTCCCGTGGTAAACGGATAGAAGCCCTATACTCTCGAGGGACTCCCATCAATCTACGCCCAAGCTCAAACGCAGCATGCAATTCAATCGCTTTGACTGGACCAATTCCTTTTAGCTCTGTTAACTCAGCATGAGAGGCTTGGGCTAAACCACGCAGGTCTCCAAACCTGGCTAACAAGCGCTGAGCCAGCTGATGAGCCGTCTCTTGTTCCCTGCCTGTCCGCAGTAAAATGGCAAGAAGTTCAGTATCAGACAGATGGACCGCTCCTTCGCGAAGCAGTCGTTCACGTGGACGGTCATAGTAAGGGACGTTTTTCAACAGCATTTTGTTACAGGTATTTGTTGCCATTTTATATCCGCCTCCAGCCATATTCACATTATCGAAAACGGCTGACATGGAGAGGTTCATGAGGCGTATGGCCGTCGTCGCTTGCTTCAAGCATGACAACTTTACAATATCGGCATCCCAAAACGTGTCAAAAGAGTAGACGTCAGTCCTAACGGAAGACCAACAACTGTGAAGTAGTCTCCGGTTATTCCTTCCACGATCGTGGCTCCAATACCCTGAATGGCGTATGAGCCCGCTTTATCCATCGGCTCACCTGTCGCAATGTACGACTTGATCTCTTGCTCTGTTAAAGCTCGAATTCTTACGTGTGTTAGACTATGTGAGACTTCCGCACGGCCTGTCTCCACATCTATCAAGGCGACTCCACTATAAACGGTATGCTCTTGCCCCTGGAGCATGGACAACATACAATATGCGTCCATTTCATCAACAGGCTTGCCCAATATTTGGCCATCAAGAACGACTACCGTATCAGATCCTAAAACGACGCCTTCCGTCAAGCGAGAAGCTACTTCCTTGGCCTTGCGTAAAGACAATTCTTCTACTACTTCGCTCGCAGATAAATGCACTGCTGTCGTCTCATCTACATCACTGGTGATGACGGTAAATGATAAGCCTAAAGCTTGCAGAAGCTCCCTTCGACGCGGCGAAGATGAAGCCAGAATGAGAGGAACATTTTTTTTCGTCATTTTTCAACCTACTTTATTCGTCGATGTATCCAAAATGCGAGGGCTAAGCCTCCGATACTGGCTAGATTTAGTTTTACCTGAAAGTTCAGTTCGTACTTCAAAATTTCTAAATCTGCCGCAGGCGACCAAGTAATCTCTTTGCTCTTGGTCAAAAAAGGTAGCCAGGGACTTAAAATCTCCCCGATAATGCTGCCAAACAAAAGTCCACTCACCAACAGAAACACGAGAGTAAGCGTTTCTTTCCCCATTTTCCCAACTCCCTTTTTATAAGGGATTCTCTTTTTGCCAAACATAAGTTTAGCAAATGGGGAGAAGCGAAACAATCCCTGATTGCTCTTGGTAGTTACTGTAAAGAAAGAAAAGGCCTCCTGCAAGAAAACCTTGCGGAAGACCATATAAACGTACATTTATATGGATGAACGTGCATTTTGAATCCAGCTCGCGTAGCTCTCGAAAAAGGCAAGAACACCCGCCTGTACTTGCCACGCATAGGATTCGGCGCTTTCCACCTTTTTGCCCACGCTCGCTTCTGCCATTTTGTCCCTGGCTGCAAGCGCTTGATTCACCCCATTTACCATCCCGTCTAGCAATGGCTTCCAGGCTTCCTTAGCTTCCATTTTACGGCTTTCCTCCAGAAATTGGCGGTGAATTTCTTTTAATTCTGCCGTTTCTTTTGCCGTTGGCGCTAGTTGACCCGTCGTAATAATCAGCCCGGATTGAGCCGAAAGTGTTTGGACGAGTTTGACTCCATGGGCGAAAAATGCCTTCACGTTAGGGTCACCAGATGCGTTGGCAGCTTTCCCGACAGGAACAGACCCTTCAAAAGCGGGAAAGGAAAATTCTTTGACGTATATATCCATGCCTTTGTTTTTCAGGCTGGCGGCAAAGGCTAGCACAGCATCTCTTGTGGGAGCAGCGGCGGCGAACATGTACTGCTTGCTTGCGTCCTTATAAAGCAAATGAGGAATTCCCGCTTTCTCCAGTGGTTCTACAGCTGTTTGCGGCGATGCATCCGGCTGGAATACTCCTGCCTGTGCAACGTACATGTTTACTGCTGGCAGTTGTAAAGCTATCGCTTTTTGACCCACTGCGTTGCCATTCGTCGGCGTCTCTTGCGTTGACTGGCTTTGATTTGGCAAAGCTGGACTTGTCACGCCATTTTTCCCAGCCGTTTGTTCAGTGCCTGCACCCGGCGCAGTCAGTGTCTGAACCGTTTCACTCAGAACATTTCCATATGACTCGGAAAACTCCTTTTGGGAAAAAACCGTCAAAACAAGAAATCCGAACAAGAGGCCAATTGCTACAGCCCCACCTGTTGTTAAAGTCGTGCGCCAAAAGGGCCCCTTTGGCCATAACGCGGCAAGCCGACTCACCGGACTACTCCTGTACCCCTTCTCTTCTGTATCGTCGAAGGAATAATCGGATTCATAGGAGTCGTTTGTCGTCTGATCGAATTCAACGTTCGGTTTCGTTTCTTTCGCGGCAGCTCCACGTAGCTGCATCATCCGTTCCCATGCTTCGTTGCCCTTCTCCTTTAACGGGTCAGTAAACAGCAAGGGAGGTGCTTGAAAACGAACACGAGGAGTGTCATCCTTTGGGGTGCGCTTTCTACTTGCTTCCTTCGGGATGTCTTCCCGCTTTTCATCCCAGAACCTTCCGTTCATTTTGACCGTCACACGATTTTTATTTTGTCCGCTCATACGCTTGCCCTCCTAGTCACAGGCTCTTTGTACTAGCATACGTTTTACTCGGACGGGTTATGACTTCTATCTAGTGATTCTATTACATTTGTTTCTACTACTATTCCCCATGCCATTTCAAGAGGTTTTGCTCCAATACAAAATCACAGCTAACCCAATCGTCACAAAAGGCGCAAACGGCACTTCGCATTTGATACTTACTTTACGTATCAGCAACAAAATGAGAGAGACGAGAAAAGCTGCCAAGCTCGCAATCGTAAGAACGAGTACAAAATCGCGGACCCCAAGTCCATAGCAGACTAGAGCGAACAGCTTCACATCCCCCATCCCAAGCGCGAGCGGCCTATGCCAGCTGATCCATCCAAATACCAGTATACTGAGTATCGCAAAGAGTCCAGCCATCAGCCATTCCCTCGGCGAAGAGAGAACATACTCCATAAAAGAAATCAGTACAAAACCTACACCTAATGCACGATTAGGTATTCGCTTATGACGAAAGTCCACCCACGAGAGGTAAAGACAGAGCCCGAATAATATCACAGCGTTTGCCATTTCTTCTTCCCCCAGTCGAAAACTGTCGTTAAGAATACCTTTCATTCCTGGGACAAAAAAAACTGCCCAGAATGCTCTGGACAGCCTCTCGATTTATGACCATGTTTTACGGATTCCAAGTGAACAAAAGACCAGCGTGAACGAGACCACCGCCAAACCCATACAGCAGGATGGTATCCCCCGCCTTTACTTTGCCTTCCTTGACCCCCAAAGCGAGCGACAATGGGATGGTAGCCGCTGATGTGTTGCCGTAATGTGTCAGACTGTACAATGTCTTTTCGAGAGGGAATTGACTCTTCTCGCAAATGGATTCGATCATGCGCAAATTGGCACTGTGCGGGATGAACCAGTCGATTTCTTCGAGCGTTTTGCCCGCCCGGCTCACTACCTCCTGCATCCCTTTTGGAACAGTGGTTACTGCCCACTTGTACACTTCTCTCCCGTTTTGAACCATGCATCCATTCCCGCTCAATTCTCGTCCGTCCATATGCGTTGACAAGCCCGATCGGTATACATGAATCCCACCGTCCCCCTTTGAACCTAAATAGGCGGACAAAAATCCGGGAGCTGTAGAGTCCTGCTCAACCAGCACCGCCCCTGCTCCATCACCGAACAGGATGCACGTCGTACGATCCGTATAGTCGGTTACTTTTGTTAACGTTTCTGCACCTACCACCAACACTTTACGATGCATGCCAGAGCTGATAAGCGCATTTGCCATATGAAGCGCATACGTAAATCCTGCACAGGTAGCGGAGATATCCATTGCTCCCGCTTGCTCGACTTGAAAATGCGCCTGGATTTGACTTGCAACGCTTGGAAATGGATAGTCTGGCGTACTGGTCGCCACCAAAATCATATCGACATCACGGACATCCTTTTCGTAATTCGCGATCATATCGTGGATAGCAGCGATGGCCAGATCACTGGTAAATTCATCTTCCCTTGCCATACGCCGCTCATGAATACCCGTTCGTTGTAAAATCCACTCATTCGATGTCTCCACTAGCTTTTCCATATCTGTATTGGTAAGAACGCGACTCGGCACATACGTACCGATAGCGGTAATTCGCGACTTGAAGGGGCTTGCATTGGTCATCATCAGATCATCACCTTCCGTTTTTATGATCTGATTATAACACTAGATATTAGTATCTGGTATTAATTTTTGATTAAAAAAGATTTATGAAAATCCTTTTGGTTGGGTCAACATAGTGGAGGAGAAGAAAAAGCACTGTTCTCTTCGACTCTGACACGCCAGCAGGGGGATTCACTGGTCGTCTCCACTACAAAAAGGGGCCCGTCGATCCAAAGCCACCCTACGGGCGGAAGATTCTCAAGGGAGAAGTGTTCGACAAGCGTGGTCCCCTTTTTGTAGTTCCGACTGGGTTGGCGTTGTCAAGGTCTACGAGCCCTGTGCTTTTTCTTCTCACCAGCATTGTTGGTATATCGATGTCTTTTTAAATCTTTACTTTCCGATAGTAAATAAAAAGACTTGAAACCCGTAGGTCCCAAGTCTTCATACGCCTCTATCCGCTATTTTCCTAGCTTTTCAGCCAGCCAATAAGCAGATTTCCAGATATCTCCTGCACCCATTGTCAACACGAGATCGCCTTCTTGCAATCCTTGGAAGACATGCTCCTGCATTTGTTCCTTCGTCGGAATGTACTGCGCACGCGGGTGGCTGTTGGTACGGATTTTTTGCACCAACACCTCGGAGGTAACTCCTTCGATTTTTTCTTCTCCAGCTGGAGAGTAGATATCCGTGATAATCACTTCATCTGCTTCTGAAAAGGCACGGCTGAATTCATCCATGAGGAAATACGTACGCGTGTAGCGCTGTGGCTGAAACACTGCGATTACACGTCTACCCGATGCCCTTGCCCCGCTTAGTGTAGCGATAATTTCTGTCGGATGATGCGCGTAGTCGTCTACGACCAGGACACCTCGTGCATCCCCGATAATTTGAAATCTGCGCTTGGCACCGCTAAAAGTAGACAGTGCCTGTGCAATTTTATCAAAAGAAAGGCCAGCATCCAGGCAAACAATGATCGCAGCCAGTGCATTCGCAATATTATGCTTGCCTGGAACCGAGAGGCATAATTCACCCAAGAGCTCATTCTGACGATAAATTTGGGACTTGCTGCAACGATCACCACATTCAATTGAAACGGCAGAAACCCCTGCTTGCGCTGTGAAATTCGGGTCGACTGCATACGTCACGACCGTTTTTTCAACAGATGGCATGACTTCACGCACGATTGGATCATCGATGCACAGGATCGCTTTTCCATCCGGTTTGAGATGGCTCAAGAACTGGACATACGCCTGTTTCAAATTGTTGAAGTCGCCATCGAAGTGCTCCAGATGATCTGGTTCGATACTCGTTACAATTTCATACATCGGTCTGTATTCCAAAAAGGAACCGTCGCTCTCGTCTGCCTCGGCAATGACATAGTCACTGGTACCTGCTTTTGCATTGGTACCAGCACTCATCAATTCACCGCCGATGATGAAAGTCGGGTCTACACCGCACTCTTCCAGCACGTGAGAGATCATCGATGTCGTGGTTGTCTTGCCGTGTGCTCCGGCTACTGCTACTCCTGTGCGTTCATTCAATATGCGAGCAAGCATTTGGGAACGGTGCATGACCGGAATTCCTAATGCTTGACCTGCGATCACCTCAGGATTGTCTTTGGAAATACTGGTGGAGTATACGATGCTGTCTGCTCCCTCCACGTGGGCAGCATTATGGCCAATATGAATGACCGCCCCTCTTGCTTCCAGCTTTTTCGCCAAATCATTCATGGCGACATCGGAGCCGGTTACCTTGTATCCAAGGTCGATCAAGACGCGGGCAATGGCACTCATGCCATAACCGCCGATGCCCACAAAGTGGACGTGTTGGGCCTGATCCACCCTATTCACCTGCCTCTTCTACTATAGTGGGAAAGAATGCGCGTACTTGGGCGATGAAGTAGAGCGAACCGCAGACGACCAACCAGTCATCCGCCTTCGCTGATTGCTTCTCCCGCATCCAAGAAAGGAGAAACGCCCGCCAGTTTGGGACTGCATCGAGAAACTCTTGCTCCCAGCCACCGGCTAAAAACGACTCTTGTAAGCTATTGGCTTCGGCTGCACGCGGGAAGTCAAAGGTCGTCACATGCAGCTTTTTGATTTTTGACTTTACTGGTGCGAGCGACTCTGCCATTTTGGCAAGCGGCTTATCTGCCAATCCAGAAAAGAGCAAATGCAGCTGTACTCCGTCCGGTAACAACCGATCCAGACTGCTTACAAGCGCCTCCATTCCTTCCTGATTGTGTGCCCCATCCAAGATAACGATTGGTCTTGGAGAGATGACTTCTAGACGACCAGGCCAACGCGTTTGTTGCAAACCGCGAGATATTTCTTCTTCCTCCAGCAAGAAAGAGAAGTAATTCCGCAGAATATCAATGGTCATCAAAGCAACGGCTGCATTGGTTGTTTGGTGAATGCCATTCATGGTAAGACGGTAGGATGCTTCTGCACGACGGTGAATGCTTTTGTAGCGAAACTGTTGGTCGCCCAGTTGCTCCTCTACCTGCTCTGCCTGGAAATGTTCACCTATATGGTATAGCGTACTCTTCGTTTGTCTCGCGCGCTCCTCAAAAACCGCGAGAAGTTCCGGCCTAACCTCACCAGTGACTACAGGAACACCCGGCTTGATAATCCCCGCTTTTTCCCGGGCAATGTCTTCCAAGTTTTCTCCCAACACTTGCGTATGGTCCATGCCGATATTCGTGATGACCGAAACAAGCGGAAGGACGACGTTCGTCGAATCCAATCGCCCGCCTAGTCCTGTTTCCCATACGACTACCGCTGGTCTCGCCACTCTTGAAAAATAAAGAATGGCGATCAGCGTAATCACTTCAAATTCGGTAGGGGAACCGAACTCTGTTTCTTGTTCGCATCGTTGTACCCATACCTTAACCTCATTTACCAGCTGCAATAGATCTTCTTCCGCAATCATGCTGCCGTTGTAACGGATGCGCTCACGGAAATCAACCAAATAGGGGGAGGTAAATGTACCTACACTATATCCGGCCTCCATCAGCATTTGCGTTAGGAATGCGCAGGTTGAGCCTTTTCCATTGGTGCCAGCCACATGAATAAATGGGATTCTCCGCTCAGGATGCCCTACTTGCTCCAAAACCCACTGCATTCTCTCAAGCCCCGGCCGTTGACCGAACCTGAGCAGTCCATGCAGCCAGTCGAGCGCTTGCGTGTATTCTACAAACCCTTCTTCTGCATGCATACCACAATGCTCCATTCTCAAAAATATGCGATGGTATGGCGGATCATTCGCCCTTCAATTCGGCAAGTCGTGCAATCACTTTATCCCGCTTATCCATGTAGTCTGCCATCTTCGCTTTTTCCTCTGCGACTACTTTTTCAGGTGCCTTGGCCATAAATCCAGCATTGTTGAGCTTTTTCTCAATGCGCTCCACTTCGCCGTTGAGTGTCGCCACTTCTTTTTCCAGACGATTCAGCTCTTGCTCGATATCGATCAAGCCTGCCAGTGGAAGGAACAATTCTGCTCCCGTGATCACAGAAGACATCGCTTTATCAGGCGTAGCCAGATCCAGGCTGATTTCCAGACGCTCAGGGTTGCAGAAACGGGCGAGGTAGTGTTCACCACGTATCAGGCGCTCAGCGGACAATGCATCGCTTGGCTTGATCAAGAGCTCAATTTTCTTGGACATCGGTACGTTTACTTCCGCACGGATGTTGCGTACGCTACGGATGATATCCATCAATTGGTTCATTTCGCTTTCTGCTTCAGCAAAAATCCATTGCTCGTTAACAGTTGGCCAAGGTGCTACTGTGATGCTCTCGCCTTGGTGCGGCAATGCCTGCCAGATTTCCTCCGTGATGAACGGCATGAACGGATGCAACAGCTTGAGCGTTTGATCCAGAACCGTCACCAGAACGGATTGGGTTGTTTTCTTCGCCGCTTCATCTGTACCGTACAGCGGCAGCTTCGCCATTTCGATATACCAGTCACACAGGTCATCCCAAATGAAGTTGTAAAGGACACGGCCTACTTCACCGAATTCAAATGCGTCTGACAGACGGGTTACATCTGCGATTGTCGCTTGCAGGCGGGAGAGAATCCATTTGTCTGGTGTAGACAGCTCACCGCTCAAATCGATTTCCTCATATTTGAAGTCAGTCAGGTTCATCAAGGCAAAACGAGACGCATTCCAAATCTTGTTCGCGAAGTTGCGGTTTGCCTCCACCTTTTCCCAATAGAAGCGCTGGTCATTTCCTGGGGAATTCCCTGTCGCTAGTGTGTATCGCAGCGCATCTGCTCCGTACTTCTCAATCACTTCCATCGGATCGACACCGTTGCCAAGTGATTTGGACATTTTGCGGCCCTCAGAGTCGCGAATAATGCCGTGGATCAAGACGGATTCAAACGGACTTTTCCCGGTAAATTCAAGACCTGAGAACATCATGCGAGCAACCCAGAAGAAGATGATATCGTAGCCTGTTACCAGGACATTCGTTGGATAGAAGTACTTCATGTCCTCCGATTCTTCCGGCCAGCCCAGTGTCGAGAACGGCCATAGTCCAGAGGAGAACCATGTATCGAGAACGTCGTTGTCCTGCTCCAGCTTGTGGCTGTGGCAGCTTGGGCACTCAGTCACATCCGCGCGAGATACAATCGTTTCGTTACAATCTCCGCAATACCATGCAGGAATTCGGTGGCCCCACCAAAGCTGACGGGAGATGCACCAGTCGCGGATGTTTTCAATCCAACGCAGGTAGTTCGTCTTGAAGCGCTCTGGGACGAATTTCACACTTTCAGGGCTATTTGCATTAGCCAGTGCTTCGTCAGCCAAAGGCTGCATTTTTACGAACCATTGGGTAGAAAGGTATGGTTCTACAACTGCATCGCTGCGCTCACTATGTCCAACCTGATGGATATGCTCCTCAACCTTGAACATAACACCTTGCTCAGTCAAATCTTTGATGATTTGCTTACGGCATGCAAAGCGATCCAAGCCTTTGTAGATACCAGCCAGTTCGTTCATCGTGCCCGTCTCATCCATGACAACGATTTGTGGCAACTGATGACGAAGACCCAATTCAAAGTCATTCGGATCGTGTGCTGGCGTAATTTTTACAGCGCCAGAACCAAACTCAGGATCAACGTAATCATCAGCGACGATTGGAATTTCGCGACCTACGATTGGCAAAATAACGGTTTTGCCGATCATGTCCTTGTAACGCTCATCTTCTGGATGTACCGCAACAGCCGTATCACCGACCATCGTTTCCGGACGGGTTGTAGCTACTTCGATATAACCGGTGCCATCTGCCAATGGGTAACGCATGTGATGCAGTGCACCTTTTACTTCCTTGTAGATTACTTCAATATCGGACAGAGCAGTGCGAGCAGCAGGGTCCCAGTTAATGATGCGGTTACCGCGATAGATCAAGCCTTTTTCGTAGAGGCGAACAAATACTTCGCGTACAGCTTGGGACAAGCCTTCATCCATCGTAAAACGCTCGCGGGAGTAATCCAGGGCAAGACCAAGCTTTTCCCACTGCTCACGAATATGTGAAGCGTAAATGTGCTTCCATTCCCATATTTTTTCCACAAATTTTTCTCGGCCCAGATCATGGCGAGAGATGCCTTCTTCACGCAAGGTAGCTTCCACGCGTGCTTGGGTTGCAATACCAGCGTGGTCCATACCTGGCAAGAACAAGGTGCTGTAGCCTTGCATACGCTTGGTACGCGTAATGATATCTTGCAAAGTCGTATCCAGCGCGTGGCCCAAGTGCAATTTACCAGTTACGTTCGGCGGTGGAATGACAATCGTAAACGGACGTTTATTCGGGTCACGTTCTGCCTTGAAAAATTGTTTTTCGATCCAATACGGATACCATTTGTTCTCTGCTGCCTTTGGATCATAGTTTTTCGGCAGCAATTGGTCGATGTCGGTTGTTGGCTGTATAGACATGTACGACTCCTCCTATTAGCATAACTTGCTTTGCAAAAAATAAAAAAACCCTTCATCGCAAAGGACGAAAGGATTATTTTCGCGGTACCACCTTTGTTAACACACGATAAACGTCATGCTTATGGTGTGTTCACTCTGACAAGATAACGGTTGCGAACCGGTCTCGGCTAAGCACATGCTTTCACCGAAAAAACTCCTGGGCGACCTTCAGCCATTCATGACCTTAGAGAATCTCGCAGCAATTGATTCTCCTCTCTGCTAAGGCGTCCTGACTTACTCTTCCCACTCATCGTTCATATCGTATGTAGTTGTCGTATGATTAGCTTTCACTATTATATACAATCACGCTGTTTGGCGTCAAACCCGGGTTTCGCCCACTTTTCCAACTGCAATGCCCAGTGCTTCGGTAAAACCGAGCACGCCCAGAATATCGAGAATTTCTTCTCGGACATTGACGATTTCTACCTGTTTGCCCATGGCCAACAGTTCTTTCGTGGTAAAAAACAGGCTTCCAATACCGGAAGAATCTACAAAGGAGACACCTTGAAAATCGACGGTAACGGATTGATTTCGCCCTCCATACTGCTGGAGCAATTCACCTACTCGATCTCCTACAGCCATGTCCAACTCTCCGACGAAAAACAATGTAGCCTGTCCGTTCGCCTCTGTTGCGCGGTAGTCCATGCTCAAACTCCTCTCAATAGGTATCGGTACACCCAATCTGCTCGTCCTTTTACTATATTACCCATTTTCATTCACTTGCAAACATTTGGCTTTTGGGAAATCGTTGCTTAACGCGAAAGGATACATTCTAAAATGAGCTTTGTACCTGCCAGGGAGCTGCTTAAATAAACACGATCACAGTATTGCAGGATCACGTGAAAACCGGCCCCAAGCGAGTGGCGCGTAGAAAATCCTTGCTGTAGGGTAGCTCGCGGGATATCTTCGAGCAAAATTCCTTGGCCTTCATCATGAATCACAGCCCGGCACATTTGCCTGTCATTCGATAGGTATAGCGTAACCACACCGCCATTTCCGTGCTTCAACGTATTAGAAGCAGCTTCGTTGACCGCAACGAGAAACTGTAGCAAGCGCTTATCAGAAATGCCTTGTGGTTCCAAAGCTTGCTTAAATAATTTACGAAGTTCTGCAAGCTGCTCCGGTAAACGGATGTCGATTGCCAAGAGCTTATGCCCTTCACGAAGCAAGGAAAATAATTCTTCATCACTAAGCAACAAGAGCTTACCTTCTGTGACCACACCCAGAATATCTCTGTAGATCTCCCATTCCCGTCTTTTGCGTTTTCGTTCTTCTGCAATGACGGCGGTGACATCAATCAAAGCGATTCCACATGTCCGATCTGGCAAAACAGATGTGTATAATTCAAACACCTTTGTGCCATCAGTGGTGACAATTTGTTCCCTTACAGGACCACCCGATCCAGCCGCCTCTTCGACCAGTCGTTGCATTTCTTGCTCTACTTCCAAACTCGCGCGAACGTCACCCAGCGGACGCACTTCTCCTTCATCGTAAAGATAGAGGAAAACGGTCTCGATCTGACGCAGTATGGATAACTTCTGAATCTCTTGCTTTATTAATCGCCCCCGCTCGTCGTCTCGATCCTTCCAATGTAACAAGACGTCTGCCGGGTCCAATTCGCCACTCATGTGCCATGTGTGAAATTCTTCCAGGAGCAATCGCTCCAGAACATCTTCCCGTCGCAAAACTTTTTCGATATCGATAATGTAGTACGGATCACCTGCTATACCGCGCAATCCGCTACCGATTATTCGGAAATCATAGGCGAGCTCTATTTCTATGCGTCCGTGCAAATCATGATCAGAACTGCTTAACCCAATGGTCGTCCGGCTCACTGCTACCAGCTTCGCCTGGAACGATTCCATCGTCGCTAGGTTCGTCACCTTTACAGTGCGGGGCGGAACTACTTTGTTAGCTGCACCGCCAGAACGTAGCGCGACAAGGCAATTATCACAAGTGGGATTGTCCGGACAACGCTCACACAAAATCACAGTTCATCCTCCTATTCACGCGCAACTACACGAGGGCTATACTCTCTTCAGGCTCAAATTGAAGAATCAACACAGAAATATCATCCGTTTGGTTTCGCTGGTGTGTTATCCCCATTAAGTAGGCCTCAACACGATTCATCGATTCCTGCTTACTTTCACCAGGCATATTTAATAAGGAGGATAGTTCTTCAAGCCAATGCCTGCTGCCTCGAGATACTTCTTTTCTCCCTGTATCCAGCAAACCATCTGTGTAGAGCAATAGCATGCCCTCTTCTTCTAAGGGTACCTCCTCCATTTGATACGTGCTATCGGGCAAAAGCCCTAGGCCGACCCCACCCTTGCTAGCTAAAATGGTTTGATTCGATTTGGACAAATAAAAAGGCTGTGGATGTCCTGCCCTGCCAAATCGAATTTTGTGTTCGATCTCATCATAGACAGCAACCAGCATCGTAATGTAAGAACGGGTTTTCACTAAATCTGCATAAAGCAACTGATTGAGTCTTTCCAAAATCTCATCCGGCGAATAGCTGGACTGCAAAACCTGTCGTACAGCAATCCTAATCCCTGTTGCCCAAATACTGGCCAAAAAACCGTGCCCGGACACATCGGCAATGATAAAACAGGTGTAGCGATCATTGATTTGTCTATAATCGATGTAATCTCCGCCTACATAATCGACTGGCACGTAAACCGTTCTTGTTCGCAAACTGGTTAACTGCAATTCTTCTGTGGGAATGAGCATCGACTGCATGCGTCTAGCCAGCTTCATCTCCATCTCGATTTCTCGCTGTCCTGATGACTGGTCCTGCTGACATCTGAGGATCAACGCCCGAATGTTCACGAGGAGCAGCCCATAAAAAGATTTCTCCAATTCCTTTAGATCACGGTCATTGACGTTACTCTGGGCGAACAAGCGGACATAGCGCGGTGTTTGAGCGGTGTCACACTGTTCCGAGACAACAATGAGCTCTTCTACTTCGCGCTGCACTTTTGCGCTCTCTTTTTTGCCACGCTCGATCCGAAAATAGACAGCACCTAGAGCCGATTCAAACGTGATCGACAAGAAGCAAGGCTTGTCCATTTTCACGAACCACGTATCAACCAACTCTTCTATAAATGGCATGAGACTCTCGTAATTGACTTGGCGCTTGCTTTGCTCATTGCTGGTCATCACCAGATACTCGTAATTCTGTTTCAATTCCATTAGTTTGACCAATTGATGATTCATCCCCGAGCCACTCCCATACACACTTTAGCATAATTCTTTCTTTCGGGAATTGCGAAAAGGGTTATGGCAATTTTCAAAAACATTGTGATCACCTTTATTCGTTTCGTCCTAGCCTTCCTGCCCTACACCTTCCCTTTTCAGACACCCTTCAAACCACTATCTACTTTCCATGAAAATGTTTTAGGCATTTGCTCAAGGTTGTAGACACTGTCCAAAGTTGCCGCGCATATGCTGGAATGAGGTGATTGTGATGAATTTCCGTTGGAAGTATAACCCCACGTATTTACGGATCAAATACGGATGCAAACAAGTGCTCTTTCCGTTGTTGGTTTTTCAGTTTATCCGAACGGTTGTATTCCCTACCTCTTTTGATGTCGTCCTTCTCGGTTTGCTAGCCATGCTCTATGTTGCCATCTCCCTTGAATGGTTATAAAAAAGAAAAACAACGCCCCACGCGGTGAGACGTTGCTCATTAAAAGGCTTGCTGGACCCAACGATGCAGGCGCATCAGGCGGTCCATATCTTTTTCAAAACGTTGGACAGCGTAAAACTCGCTCCACTCGCGGGGATGATGATAATAAATTTCCAAGTCCCTCATGATCCTCTCCGGGTAGGACAGGAACGAGGCCATCAGTTCAATTTCTTCTGGTCGCAGCGGAAATATCTCGGCGTAGCGATGGAATAGTTGAGAAGCCCCAACCTCATCCCCCGCCATTTGAAAATAAGTACGATAAAATAGTGTCAAATCGCGCACTGGTGTATCAAAGCTGGCGCGATCAAAATTAAGCAGCCGTCCTTTTCCCGATCGATCTGGCACAACATGCTCAGGATTTGGGTTGCCATGGATCAACGATAAGCGAAAATGCGCGTGCGTCTCATGCCGCTCTCGCCAATCGGTCAATAAGTCTGTCGCTGTTTGAGCCATTTCCTCAAGAAATTCCTTGTTTGCCAAAAACACCAGGTCAAAAGGGGAAGGATATTTGCGTTCCTGTGCAAGGTTTGCCGCCTTATTCATTTGGTCTTGCCAATATTGCCAGCGGTTCAGCAAGGAGTCGACAAGTGGCTCTACCTGTCTCGGATCATCGTAGCGATAGTTTTGTGTCAAATGATGAAGCTCCGCCAAACGCTCCAAAGCAGGAGTCGCCCAAGACAAAGGCTGCTCGGCCCACTCCTCACTTCCTGGCTGCCAAGGGGTTACGTAAAAGGCGGTGCTACCTTGTTGGACAAATGGATCATCGTATTTCGTGTACGTAAAAGGAACGGCCCCATCCCATCCGCGGTGCTGCAATTGACGCAGCATATCGCTGACGAAAACAAGACGTTGAGCAGGTATTTGCGCTCGTTTGCATACGAAGGAGCCGTAGGGAGTCGTCGCCTTAAAAACATTTGGCTCCTTTAAAACGTCAATGCTCTGGGCATACATGTCATACTCTTTGAACAAAGGAGCAATGTCATCATACCGACTCATAGACTCCCTCCCTCCTCGAACGCTCGGCCCGCTCTGCAATATGCCGAAGCAGCAAGTCAACAGATTGTTGGCTCTGCAAAGCGTGCTCAATACCAGCGATCGACGCTTCTTGATCCATCGATACGCGCTTCACGTACGATTCGATACTTCTGTACACTTCACGAGGACGAGCCATAAAGGCGAGTATCAACGAATAGTTTCCATAGGTGAGTGGCTTGATTTCTTCATAGCCATCAAAAAAAGCGTCAATCTGCTTCAAATCCTTGTGGGTTAAAAAGTGATCGCGCAAAAAGGTGGCAACGTCTCGTTGCTGGACTGAAATTACCGGCCTGAAAAAGCCTCTCAAGTACAGCTTCCCGTTTACCATTCCCCAGTTATCACGCAAAAGGTCCCGATGGGATACAGCAACCGCCTCCGGAGTAATTCGCTCATGGGCAAGCATCGCAGCGGAACGGTCCATTCTTTGCAGCATAGGGGTCATGAGTTCCGATACCCAACGATTCCCCTTAGAATCCCGCCCAGATTTGGCTCGAAATAATTCGACCAGCTCCTTGGCACGTCTTCCTTTTTCTTCTACTTGCTGCTTTTCCTGCTTGAGTAAATCACTTCCGGAAAGTAAAGGACTTTCCTGCTGAGACTGATGCATCATCGCAATCACGCGTCCGCATTGCCTCGCAATGTCCTGACCGGGCTGATAGTCTTCGAATTGTCGGTGATGGTCGGTCATGGTAACGCCGCGTTTACCCAAAATCAAAAATGGCTTGGTGTCTCTCGTCCGAATAAACCGCTCCACTTCTCGAAACCCCTGACGTGCCAGTCGTTCGCGCCAGGCAAACGACCAGCGCATCACATCTACACGCGGCCAAACGTGGAGTTCTTTGGGGCCCCGGTTTGTCTCCAGTAAATAGCAATCATCAAGAGGCGTAATTCGGATTACGCGCGCCCGATATTGCTGGCAAACCTCGGAGAGATCAATTTTATCCACGGTCCCCCACTCCTCTATTGTGGGATGTACAGAATCTGCCCTGCTACAATCTGCTCAGAAGCTAATCGGTTTACTTCCACGATTTTGGAAACTGGCAAGGAGTATCGCTGTGAAATATGCTCTAACGTCTCATCTCGCTGAATAATGCACATTTTCAGCTGACTCGAGCGCTCTTCTTTTCTCCGGACAAACGACGTGAGATTTTGCATGGCCTCCATCGTAGAAGCGTTGACATTCCCCGCAGAGGCATATCGCGAAGAGCTAGATGAAGATTCCGCCTCCAACGCCATCGCTTCCTGTTTGGCACGATTCGCTTGTGAGAAGATGGAAGTAATGTTCACTCGACTTCTTTCTTCATAGGAGGGTTTCCCTGAAATCGCCACTCGCACTTCTACATCTTCCGCGGCAGCCTCTGGTTGTGCAACGACTGGTTCTGCTTCTTGCTCAGGTTCTTGCTCGGAAACAACAGTGGCTTCCACTGCTTCTTGCACTGCCTCCTGCGGCTCTGCTTCGACTGATGACCCTGTAGATTCATTGGAAATTTGCTGGTATGCGATTGCCTGTTGATCGTGTATAGCCAGTACAGGCTCCTCATGTCCTTGTTCTTTTTCGGCTATTTCTCTCATCTGCTCTTGCTCATCTGCCAATACTGACTGCTCAGAATAGGCGACAGAAGAATCGTACGAAGCAAATTGTTGGGAATCTAAGTCATACGAAATAGGAGCAGTCTCCCAGGACTCTGGAGGATTGGACTGTGCCATTTCAAGCACATCACCGTATTGCTCGTAGTATTCATCCTCATCGGATTGAGCAATAGCCGGAGTATCGAACATGGAAGGAGATTCGGTTGATTCATAGGATGCTGGCAATGCCTGCCTCTCTAATTCCTCCTCCAGCGCACTCAGCTTTTGATCAATGTCATCGAGGGACGTCTGCTCCGCATATTCTTGCCCATCATCCCCAGCAGCGAAGGTGTATTCCCATGCTCCTTCGCCTGGACCGGCAGCCTGCGTTTCGATCTGCTCTGCTTGTTCAGCTCTATCCCCAAGGACTATCCCCAAAATCTTCAGATCGGCATCGATTAGCATTTGATGTGGTGATTCCAGTTTGTAGTCAAAGCTGTCCACAATTGCATAGATGTCTCCGATCTCAGTAATCCGATCCAATGGAATGGTGATGTTCAAGGGAATGCGATGACCGATCTGTTCCTCCCAGCCATAAAAGGCTTGATCCGATGTTTCCTGGCGAAAGGGAGTAAAAGTCATGGCCTCAACCAGCGATTCTCCTTCACCGCCTGTCGCTTCTGCGGCTTCCCTGATTGGCTCGTACTTCCCTACTAATTGCAAGCAACCTGTGATCGAGACGTAGGAATCGTTTTCCAACACTTCCACATCTGGAACCAATTCCAGCTCTTGCAATTCACCTATTCCAGCTCTATCGGATGAGAGGAAAATGGTCTCCTTGATGGCAAAAGAGAGTTGCCCATCCTGTAATGCCATTCGTGCTCCTCCTTTCAAGTGCAGGACATTTCCCTATACTATATGGACAGGACGAGCCGTTTAGCACCGAAAAAAAAGGAAAAACCGGGGTTATCTATCTCCCCGGTTTTACAGACGCGATCCATTCTGCTATTGCTTTTTTCCCCTGATCAATACAATCTGGTACACCTACGCCACTGTACGACGCACCTGCCACGATAACACCAGGGAGTTTTTCTTTTAATTGATGGTTCACATCCTGCACCCAAGCCTGATGTCCGACCACATATGGTATGGCATTTTGCAAGCGCGATACGTTATAAAAATCCGGCTCTGCTCGAATCGTCATGATTTTGCGCAGATCACGGAGGACAACCTCCAAAATTTCCTCGTCTGTCTGCTCCATGAAGGATTGCTCTCCTGCTCTCCCTATGAAGCTACGCAGCAAGGCTTTGTTTTTCGGCGTCGTATGCGGCCATTTGCGATGCGCCCACGTACACGCGGTAATTTTTGCACCAGATTGCCGCGGTACAATAAATCCTGTCCCTTCCATTCCTAAATCAATCGCTGACTCTGGAAATGCCATAGCGATGGTTGCAACCATATGCGGCTTCGCTTGTGGCAGGGTAGGAACTTGTACATAAGGACGGAACAACGGCTCTGCGACAGCATGTGGTACGGTAAACAGCACTGTATCTGTCTCGATCGTTTCCCCATTTTTCAATACCAAGGTGTACTTCCCGTCTGGCCGTTTCACCAGTTCTTTGACACCGGTATTCTTCGAGATGACTTCTTCAGGCAGGCTCTTTTCGATTGCCTCTACTAAGGACTGCAAGCCGTTCTTCAACGTCAAGAAGATGCCTTTTGGCTTTTCTTGCGTTTTTACTTGCGGGCGAGAATGCTTCATCGCTACGATCAAGCTGCGATGCTGCTCCTCCATTTTGGCGAATTGAGGAAAACTCGCAAGCAAGCTGAGTTTGTCGAGATCCCCGGAGTAGACACCGGACAATAAAGGCGCTATAAGATTATCAATAACTTCATTACCTAGCCTACGCCGAAAAAAGTCTCCCACGGAGATATCGCCGTCTCCTTTTGATGCAGGAAGAACGAGATCCAAAGCTGCTCGAAGCTTGCCCGGCCAAGAAATGAGATCGGTCGTGACAAAAGGCATGAGCTTCGTCGGTACACCCATGACCGCTCCTTCTGGTATAGCTTTCAGGCGATCCTGATGCCAAATATAAGCTTGGCCTGTACTGTTGCGAACGAGATCATCCCCAAGCCCCAAGTCAACTGCCAGCTCAGCCGCACTCGTTTTCCGCTCGAGAAACGAATCGGGACCTTGCTCAATAACAAACCCTTCGTGACGCCATGTCTTGATTTTCCCACCAAGTCGTCCCTGCTCTTCAATCAGTTGAAATCGGATTGGCAAGCCTTTTGCTTCGATTTCCTTTTGTAAGTAAAAAGCAGCGGTCAACCCTGTGATGCCGCCGCCTATAATCGTAATATGATAGGTATTATCGCTCATATGATCGATCCCCTAATTCGCCAGCTTCTTTCCGACTGCATCAGCCAGACAGGAAATGAACGCAGGTCTGGCGTTAGGCATCGGTGGACGATTGTAATGTACCCCTAGCTCATCTGTAACCGCTTTGCATTCCACATCATTATCAAACAGAACTTCCAAATGCTCCGCAATAAATCCGACGGGACAGTAAACAAATGCTTGGTAGCCTTTTGCTTCATACAGCTCTCTAGTCAAATCCTGTACATCTGGTCCCAGCCACGGATCAGGTGTATTTCCGGCGCTTTGCCATCCAATTGCATAGGAAGTGATCCCTGCTTGCTCGGCAATGAGCTTTGCTGTCTCTTCCAGTTGCATTGGGTACGGATCACCTGACTTCAAGATTTTTTCCGGCAGGCTGTGAGCGGAGAAGATCACGACTGCTTGTCCACGCTCTTCATCCGTCATCGTAGCAAACGTCGCTTGAATAGCATCTGCCCAATATCCTATGAAGCCTGGTTCCAGATACCAGCTCTCAATGCTGTGGATGACAGGTCCGCCAATTGCCGCGGAATGCTCCTGTGCTCGTCCATTGTATTCTTTGACGCTATAGCTGGAATAATGAGGCGCCAGAACTAAACTGATCGCTTCTGTAATCCCATCACGCTTCATCTGCTCTACTGCGTCTTCGACAAACGGAGCGATATGCTTCAAACCAAGGTACCCTACAAATTCACGGTCAGGGTAGCGTTTGTTCATTTCCTGCTCGAGAGCACGCACCTGCTCATCCGTAATGTCTGCAAATCGATTCAATCCATCTACAGCTTCGTAACGCGCCATCAAATCATCGAGCAGTTCTTGTGGTGGCTTACGACCACGGCGAATGTGCGTATAGTATGGTTCAATCTGTTCAGGACTACGTGGCGTTCCATACGCCATTAACAAGAGTCCGATCTTCTGCTTTGACATGTAAGCGCCCCTCCTGATTAGACGTCCCTTTTGTAACTATGGATGAACTTCGTCAGTTGTTGCAGCGTTTCTACTTTGGCGTCAGGGAATACGCCGTGTCCCAGATTGAAAATGAAGCCTGGTTGTTTTGTGCCTTCATCCAAAATTTCCTTCGCCTTCGCTTCGAGCTTCTCCCAAGGAGCCAGTAGCAGCGTTGGGTCCAAATTGCCTTGCAGCGTCTTCGTCACACCCATCTCACGAGCAGTCGTAATCGAAGTACGCCAGTCCAGACCAACCACATCAACAGGCAAGCGGTTCCAATCCATCAAAAGATGACCAGCGCCGATACCAAAATAGATCGTTGGCACACCAGTATCTTTTAGCGCGTTGAAGATACGCGTCATGACTGGTGTAATGTACTCGCGGTAATCTTCGTCATTCAATGCACCGACCCACGAATCAAATACTTGCACAGCTTGCGCACCTGCTTTAATTTGCGCTTTGAGGTAGGTGATAGTCATATCGCCCAGTTTTTCCATCAGCGCCTGCCAAGCAACTGGCTCGGTATACATGAATGCTTTCGTCTTATGATAGTGCTTGGAAGGGCCGCCTTCGATCAAATAGCTAGCCAGTGTAAACGGTGCACCCGCGAAACCGATTAATGGAACAGATAATTGCTGACGCAAAATCTTAATGGACTCAAGAATGTACGGCACATGTGTTTCCGGATCGAGCTCAAGCAGACGCTCAACATCCTTCAAGGATTCGATTGGGTTTGCGATTACAGGACCAATGCCAGATTCGATATTCACATCCACGCCAATCGGTTTTAGTGGCGTCATGATGTCCGCAAACAAGATTGCAGCGTCAACGCCCAGTTGCTCCACGGGCAGACGTGTCACTTCCGCGCAAACTTCCGGTATGTAGTTCATTTCAAAAAAGCTATGCTTCGCGCGGATGGCGCGGTATTCTGGCTGATAACGCCCTGCCTGACGCATGTACCAAACCGGAACATGCTCTGTCGCTTCACCGCGACATGCTTTCAAAAACGTATCGTTAAAAGTTTTTGCGGTCATGAATAAACCTCGCTTTGCACAATTATGTTTCCTTCAATATGATACCATTCGTCATTCGACAAGTAATGTCTCTTTTGTGTCAAAATCTTTTCGTTTCTTCCGTTTCCAATCCTATCCATCAGTGTTTCCAAACTTCTCCTATTGAATGCGAACGTCCCCAGTAGAACTTCGCATAGTCATTTTGGGTCCATCTGATCCAATCGATGCCTTCACTTTGTATTCCTCGTTCTTTTCATAAGTAAGGTTAGACCAGGTGGTTTCAATGCCTCCTGTATCTGTCGTTACTTCCAGCTGTGCGGCAGCAGGCTCCTTGGCTACTGACACTCGAATATCCCCCGTATCCGTTCGAATAGAAACGTCATGGGTCAACTCTGGCATTGTCAGTTTATCAATCTCGCCTGTAGAGCTTTCAATTGTAACGGCCGAGCGAACATTCGCCAGATTGATATCTCCTGTAACTGTCTGAACGTTAAGCGCTTCTCCTTCATAGCCCAACACGTCCACATCTCCATTGCTGCTGGATATTTTCGTGTTCTTTGCACGCAGCATTCCGCTCTTGATATCCCCTGTCATCGTTTCAAGCTGGACGTGCTCATACACTTTTTCGGGCAGGAAGAGCTCTAGCTTTATCTTCCCGTTGCGAGGATAAAACATATTGACGTGAGGACGTTCACGCAGTTCTACAACCAGCGTACCGTCTGGTGAGACGACACTCCGAAACTCCAGTCGCTCCTGCTGTTGTTCGGATACTTCCCCGACCATTCGTACGCTCGCTTTTGGTTGCTTGGTTGCCATGATTTCCACATCAGACGTTTCCGTCAGCAACTCAATCGCTTTTACCTCTTGTTCGATCATGTGCTCTTCATTGACTTGTTTTAACGAAAATGAGAAATTTTCTTGCTTCGTAAAGAGCCAGATGATTCCACACACACCGATGATGAACAAAAGAAGACTGATTCCAAAGAGTCTTTTCCCCAAATTTCTCATCTCATTTCCCCCTGATCATCTTCACGTTGAACTGGAGATAACGCAAGAATTGGCGATACAGCCATTTCGTCAATCGCAGCAAGCCGATGGCAAACATTCCGCCCAATCCTACCGAAACCATGCTGGAGAACAGCAAGAAAAGTCGCTCTTGAGAAGGGGCAGGAATTCCGTAATCCAAGAATATTCCGACTGGCGCGACCAAAAGTGCCGCAGTCATTGCATACAACCCCATTAGTATACCAATCAGGCCTAAAAATGGCCCCAAAACAAAGACGAGATTGAAAAATCCCAAGCTGATCGTCGCGACAATCGCTCGCGTCATATTCCCTACGGATGCGTTGGACTGTGCTTGATCAATTCGGTAGCCAGCCAAAAGCTCGCGTGCCACTAGCTTCGGACTCCCCAATCCTTCTGCAATTTCATACTCTGTCTTCCCTTGTTTCATTCCTAAGAGAAAATGCTCTGTATAATCGGCAAGGATGTCTAAGCGCTCTTTATCAGGCAAAGCGCTAAGCAAAGCATTTAACTCATCCATAAACTCACGCCTTGTCATATTCGAGTCCCTCCTCTATGATCTCATTTACCCCGCGGTTAAATATTCGCCACTCCAAGACGAGGTCATTCATGTATTGACGACCGCGATTTGTCAGCTGGTAATATTTCCGTGGGGGTCCCTCTTGTGATTCTGCCAGATAGGTCGTAAAAAATCCTTCCTGGGTCAAACGGCGAAGTAAGGGGTAAACCGTTCCTTCAGAGATATGGAATTTTTCTGAGATGCTCGCAACCAGTTCGTAGCCGTATCTGTCCTGTTTAGCTGTCAAGACGAGAACACACAGCTCCAGAACCCCTTTTTTAAACTGTACGTTCATCAACATCACCCATGTCAAAGCTTATCAAATAGCTACTATATATTGCAAGGTACTTCATAATAAAAGACGGACAGGGAGTTTTTCCATCCCTGTCCGGTCAAACCTTATTTTACTTCAACAATGCGGCCTTCTACTTTTGGATTGACAGTTTCACGCTTGATCAAGCCTTCTTCCACAATGCTGTACATGGACAAGCCTGTGTTGAAGAAAGGCTTTTTCAACGATTCGTAACCATCTCCACCTGCTGCCAGGAAGTCGATCGTTGCCAATTTATACGTTTTGGTCAGGTCAAGCGGCTTGTCGCCCACTTTTACTTCTACTACGCGCTCGCCAGCTGGCTTGGATGGGTTGTACGTGAAGCTCATGCCGCTCACTTGCGGGAAGCGTCCTGCTCCCTCTTCTACCTTGCTCACGCCGTTTTCGAGGGCTTTCTTCAGTTCTTCGCCTGTTACTTCTACGACTGCCAGTGTATTGTTTTCGAATGGCAGGAGCGTGTACAGACCTTTTTTCGTGATATCGCCTGCTGGCAGCTGTGTACGGATTCCACCGCCGTTAGCAAGTGCTACATCTGCCTCGTAGCCTTTGATCGACTTCGTGCGCTCCAGCATGATATCTGTGATCAGGTTACCTACGTTTGTTTCTTTCGTACGTACCAGTGCCCGGTCACCATCGAGTGGCACTTCGGATTTCGCAATGACAACATTCATTACCGTATCGATCTTGCCCACGATTTCTTTTACCATCTTATCTACGTCTGGATCAGCCACAACTGCTTCATCGTACTCTTTCAAACCGCCGGTGAATGCTACCAGCTCTTTGCCGAGGTAGTAGAGGTCAGCGCGTCCGAGAGACTTGCCGTACTCCCAATCTTGTACGATGTACGTGCCGTTTACGAGTTCAGGTGCTTTCAGCGGAGTATGGGAGTGACCACCAACAATCAGGTCAATGCCAGGAACGTTTTTCGCGATTTCACGGTCTACATTCACTCCGATGTGGGAAACAACGATCACGTGATCTACTTCTTTTTTCAGCTCAGGTACAAGTACTTTCGCCACTTCTACCGGGTTCTTGAATGTCAGCCCTTTTACGTTGTCAGGGTGAGTCAATACAGGTGTGTCTTCCGCTACGAAACCAACAAAGGCGAATTTCTTCCCGCCAATCTCTGCTTTGAAAACAGGTGGCAGCAATTCTTTTCCATCTGCCTTGAACACGTTAGCAGAGATGACTGGATGCTCGAGCATGTCACGCAGCTTGAGCAATTGCTCATAACCGAAGTCAAACTCGTGGTTACCGGCAGCCATTACGTTGTAGTCAAGGCTGTTGAGGATTGGAACAACAGATTCGCCTTTGAATTGGTTCACGAAAACGGTACCTTGGAAAGTATCACCAGCGTCCAAGAGCAAGAAGTTTTCGTTCTCTGCACGCCATTCCTTGAGCAAGGTTGCGATTTTAGCAAAGCCGAATTCTTTTTGGTTCTTGTCTTCTTGAATATGACCATGTGTATCGTTGGTGTGTGCAATCGTTACATGCGTGGTAGCCGCATCACCCAATGCCTGGAAAAATTCACCGCGCGTTACAGTCGCTTTGTTGTCGAGCTTCATTTTGTAGCCCAGTTTGTCAGCCATTTGTGTCAGCTTGGCGGATGTTACCGCTTGCGCAGGGTTTTTATAGTCGTCTTGTGTGAGAGCACCTTGGCTCTTTGCCCAGTCGAAGTAAGGAGTAGACCAATGAGCACCTTTAGCGGCAGCTCCCACTTTTGCTTCTTTCAATTTGGAGAAAACAACAGTAGCTTCCGCCAGAGTCACGGCACGATCCAAAGCAAGATCGCCATTTTGACCCGCTGATACAATTGCCTTTTTCACCATCCAGTCAGCGTGCTGTACGGGATGCAATGGTGCTGCAAATGCTGAGGAAGACATCAGCGATGCAAATACGATAGATGCAAACGCCGTCATCGTAATCCGACGTGCCTTTTTCATGATAATTTCCCCTCTCGTCTATGTATAAATCAATAGGATAACGTTTTCATTATAGCAAAATTTGCTAGGACTATGGTGTGATTTTGTTACTTTTTGTTGAGAAAGCTCCCCAATGCTTCAGCCATTTTCTCTGGCGCTTCGACCATACCCATATGCCCAACATCAGGCAGCATCACTTGCTCGACACTATTTCTATCTACTGTAAAAGTTTTTTCAGCAGGAATGATCTGATCCTCTGTTCCTGCGACTAATAGCACAGGTAAAGTCGTTTCTTGCAGTACATGATTGCGATCCACTCGATCACGCATGGCGCCTAGTGTTTGGATGGCTCCAATCGAGCTCGTCGCAAAGCCAATCTCTTTTGCCAGCTGGACTTCTTCTCTCATCGATTCGATATGCGAAGGTGCGAACAGCTTCGGGATGAGTGCTTTGATAAAAGGCTCCATACCATTTTCCCGAATGCTCTGGGCTCCTTTATCCCGGTTAGCTTTAGCAGCGTCGTCATCCGGATATGGCGTCGAATGGATCAAGCCAAAGCTCGCCAGCTTGTCCGCGTATTGATTTGCAAATGCCAAGGTCACATAGCCACCGAGCGAGTGTCCAAACAGATGAATCTTCGCTAAACCCAGCTCATCTACAAACAAAGCCAGATCGTCTGCAAAGCGCTCCATCGAATACAGTTCATCAGGAGCCGAGCTATTTCCATGACCACGCAAATCGATCGCAATGACGCGATGCGTTTTAGACAGGAGCGGCATTAGCTTATGCCAGTAAGATGAGCTCCCGCAAAAACCGTGGATCAAAACAAGCGATTCTCCCGCTCCGTCTTCTACATAGGCTATTTTGATGCCGTTACTCAGTTGAACTTCCTTTTTCATCGAATCATACTCCTTTATTGTTTGTTTACTTCTTGTCAACAAGTGCTACTGACCCTTACGATTGGAAAATAACCCCTGCCCCGAAGAACATGAAAGAGGTGCATATGTAGATGGTATACCCAAAAACAGGTTCCGTGATCGTCAGGGACGGGAGAGAAATGACGTACACGCACATTCAGGCAAATCAGACGCCATCTCGCTCCGTCTGTTTTTTCTTTCCCGGAGCCAGCTATTCGTTCGACAGGCCTTATCTGTATTATTCTACCATGCTTTTTTTGAGCAAACAGTTCGATCTCATCTATGTACACGCAGAGTATGGACGAGACCATACGGATTTTTGGAATAGCTCATTCGCCAAACGAAGTGCTTGGATCAGCGAGGAGGTGCAAACGGTTGTCTCACATGTGCTGGATGTTCACGAGTATGAACGAGTTTTCTTCCTCGGGAAGTCACTCGGTACCGTGCCGATTACATGCGGATTGCTCAAGGAATCTCGTTTTGCCCGTTCATCAGCTATCTTATTGACGCCATTGCTGACTGAAGAAATGTTCCATACGGAATTGCTGACTCTTACCCAACAGGTATTTCTCGTTTCAGGAACAGCCGATCATTACTACAATCAGGGCGTGGTTGATCAGCTTGCCACATCCAAGCCGAACATTCAACTCTATCTCCCGCAAAACGCCAAGCACTCCCTTGATGTTGATCTCTACATCGATGATTCCCTTCACGTGCTACAGTCTGTCATGGGCGAACTAGCACGTTTCTTGGACAAGCAAATAGATTGACATCAAAAACAGCACCTCTTGATTGCACTGGGAGGTGTTGTTTTCTTGTTTTTTACCGAAGCGGAATAAAAACTTCATACGCATTGTCGACCCGAGCAGACTCATGCACAGATGGAACGTACCGTTGATCGTAGCGCTCCATGCGAAGGGCTTGCTCGTCCACCTGATGGCCATTCTCGTTGAGCCAACCAAACAGGCCGTGGTATGTGTTTTGCACCTGTTCCATCGGTCCTGTGTAGGTAAAGTGGGCGTATGTCTTCGCTGGAATCGTGAACCCGACCATGCCCGCAGGAATATGGTCGAAACGCTCTACTTCCACCACAATGTACTCCGTATACATTTGGTACGTCCGATTCTCGTCGCTGATGTCGTAACGAACATCTGGTGAAATCACGAGAGGAATCTCATCCTGGCGCTTCAAAAAAGTCTCCCACAGCTTCGGCATGTATTCCACAAGCATGGGAAAAGAACCAGAGAAGCTAAGGCCAACCAGATGCTTTTGCGGTACGTGAATGATCGTCCCTTCCATGTCTCCACCTCATTCATCTGCATTTTTCTTCGTATTTTGACAGACGGTGGAAAAATCCTGCAAAAAATCAAAAAAAGCACCTCCTGCATCAGCAAGGAAGTGCTTACTTCTTTTCATTCTTTATTCGAACGCTCTTTTCATCGCTTTGTAGCTTGCTTCAATTGTCCGTTCGATATCTTCATCAGTATGAGCCAAGGAAACGAACATGCCCTCAAACTGGGACGGCGGGATCATGATGCCTTCCTCCAGCAGATAGCTAAAGTACGCCGAGAAACGCTCCAGATCGGATGTTTTCGCTGTTTCATAGTTGATAACCGGCGTCTCTGTAAAGAACAGGCAAACCATAGAGCCTACGCGATTGAGCGTATGTGGGATGCCCAGCTTCTTGGCATTGTCAGCCAAGCCTTCAGCCAAACGAGCGGACATCTTCTCCAAACGTTCGTAAGCACCTGGTTTGTTGAGTTCTTGCAAGGTAGTCAAACCTGCTGCCATCGCCAAAGGATTACCCGACAGCGTCCCTGCCTGATAGATTGGTCCTGCAGGAGCCACTTGCTGCATGATCTCCCGTTTGCCACCGTATGCACCTACTGGCAAGCCACCACCGATGACTTTCCCCATCGTTGTCAAATCCGGAGTAATGCCGTACAGCTCTTGTGCACCGCCCAATGCTACACGGAAGCCTGTCATGACTTCATCGAAAATCAACAGTGTCCCATGTTTCTCCGTAATTTCACGCAGTCCTTCGAGGAAGCCTGGCTGTGGAGGAACAACCCCCATGTTGCCGCCGATTGGCTCGACAATCACTGCTGCCAGATCGTCGCCAAACGCTTCGAATGCCAGCTTGACGCTTTCCAGATCATTGTAAGGAACCGTAATCGTGTTGTGTGCTGTTCCTTCAGGTACACCTGGGCTGTCTGGAAGTCCGAGTGTAGCCACACCGGAACCAGCTTTGATCAACAGGCTGTCAGCATGACCATGGTAGCAGCCTTCGAACTTCATGATTTTGTTGCGTCTGGTATAACCACGTGCGAGGCGCAGAGCGCTCATCGTTGCCTCTGTACCGGAGTTCACCATGCGCACGACTTCTACAGATGGCACGATCTCACAAACGAGCTTTGCCATTTCTGTTTCCCGCTCAGTCGGTGCGCCGAAGCTAGTTCCAAGCGCAGCTACTTCCGTAATCGCTGCAAGGACACGCGGATGCGCATGGCCCAAGATCAATGGACCCCACGAGCCGATGTAGTCAATATAGCTGTTTCCATCCACATCAAAAATGTGGGAGCCTTCTCCCTTTGCGATGTAAACAGGATTGCCCCCGACGCTCTTAAAGGCACGAACGGGACTGTTTACTCCGCCTGGTATGTAATGCTGTGCTTCTGCAAATAACTGAGTAGATTTTTCTCTATTCATCTCGTGCTCACCTCGCCAGCCATTTTGCAACATCTTTTGCATGATACGTAATGATCAAATCTGCACCTGCGCGTTTGAAGCCAACCAATGTTTCCATAACGATACGCTCTTCATCGATCCAACCATTTAGGGCTGCCGCTTTTACCATGGAATACTCGGCACTCACATTGTAAGCAACGATCGGCAGGTTGAAGTTCTCACGCAGACGAAGAACCATATCCATGAAGGCAAGACCTGGCTTCACGATCAAAAAGTCCGCGCCTTCTTTTACATCGGAAGCTGCCTCGCGCAGACCTTCACGTGCATTGGCCGCGTCCATTTGATAGCTTTTGCGATCGCCGAATTGTGGAGTCGAGCCTGCCGCATCACGGAATGGCCCGTAGAAAGCAGAAGCGTATTTCACCGCATAGGACATGATTGGAATGTGCTCAAAGCCAGCCTCGTCCAAAGCTTCACGGATTGCAACCACGAAACCGTCCATCATGTTGGAAGGAGCGATAATGTCTGCTCCGGCTTTTGCTTGGGAAACGGCGGTCTGACCCAAAAGCTTCAATGTTTCGTCATTCACGACTTCGCCTTCGTGAATGACACCACAGTGACCATGATCGGTGTATTCACACAGGCATGTATCTGCAATCACGATCATTTCCGGATGGGCTTCCTTGATCAGACGCATTGCCTGTTGGGTAATCGCATCATCATTGTACGCCTCTGTTCCGCATGCGTCTTTATGTGTTGGTACCCCAAACATCAAAACAGCTTGAATTCCCAGAGCTACGATTTCCTTCATCTCTTCGGCCAGTGTATCCAAGGAGAGCTGATACACGCCTGGCATGGACGGAATCTCATTCTTAATACCGGTTCCTTCCACTACGAACAACGGATAAATCAAGTCTTCCACCCGTACGTGGTTCTCCCGCACCAGATTGCGCATAGCCGCACTTTTGCGAAGACGGCGATGACGGTCAAATGTTTGTGCCATGTCGATTCCCTCCCAAATTCTCTATGATAGCTGCTAGTAATCCTTCCACGGTATACTCACCCGCTACCACATGAACAGAAAGCCCCTTTTGTTTTGCTGTATCTGCCGTGATGGGTCCGATACAGGCTATCTGAACGTGCTTGAGCCAGTCAAACGATGCATAGGGCTCCATCGCTGCCATAAAATACGTCACCGTTGAAGAGCTGGTAAACAAGATGATATCGATTAGACCTTGCTGTAGCTTTTCCGCTGCGTCTGGCGCCTGCTCTGCATCAATAACAGTGTGATATACGTCTACCTCTGCCACAGCAAGCCCCAAGCGAGCCAACTCCTTTGGCAATGCCTTGCGGGCAATATCGGCGCGAGGTAACAGAACACGCTGACCAGGAAGCAACTGATCATACAAGCTCGACAGCAAGCCTTCCGCCACGTAATCAGACGGGATGACAGCTACTTCGAGCCCATGATGCTCAAGCGCCTTGGCCGTCTTCGGACCGACCGCAGCAATTTTGCCAGTGAATGCTTCGAGTCCTACCCCGACCTCACGCATGCGCTCCAAGAAAAAGCGCACGCCATTCACACTCGTGAAGACCACCCAGTCGTATGTTGGCAACTGGGTGATGGCTTCGTCAAGCTTGGCAGTGTCCGTCGGCGGCATCATTTTTAACAGGGGAAATGCGTACGCCTCTCCCCCTAACCGCTCGATATGTTCAACGAGCTCGCGAACTTGACTTATTGCCCGCGTGACCATGATGCACTTGCCAGTCAACGGCTTGTGCGATCCGTGGACAATCATTGCTCATTCTCCCGCAATACTTGCGCAAGTACTTCTCCCGCTCCCTGCGCCAGGAGGGCTTCCGCCACTTGAATGCCCAGCGCTAACGGATCTTGGCCAGTCGCCGTGTTTTTGAACATTTGCTTCCCATCTGGGGAGCCAACCATTCCCGTCATAGTAATTTCATTGTTCTCTCCAACAGTCGCATATGCGCCAATCGGCACCTGACAGCCGCCTTGCAGTTTGTGCAGGAAGCTGCGCTCTGCTGTTACCGCCAAACGCGTCGGTGCGTCATCAAACTGCTTCAAGAGAGCAAGTGTCTCCTCATCGTCTGCACGGCATTCGATGGCAAGGGCCCCTTGACCGACTGCTGGCAAGCTGATTTCCACAGGCAGGAACTGCGAGATGTTCCCTTCAAAATTCACGCGCTCAAGTCCAGCCGCAGCGAGGATGATCGCATCAAAATTACCTTCCTCCAGCTTGCGCATACGAGTATCAATATTTCCACGCAAAGATTCGATCTGAATGTCAGGGCGATGTGCGAGAATTTGTGCAGAACGGCGCAAGCTACTAGTCCCTACCAAAGCTCCTTGCGGCAGTTCATCCAACGTCTTACCATCCTTGGAAAGCAGAACATCCCGAGGATCAACACGCTTCGGGATCGCACCGATTACCAAGCCCTCTGGCAATTCAGCAGGCATATCTTTCAAGCTGTGTACCGCAAAATCGGTTTCCTTATCGAACAAGGATTGCTCGATTTCTTTGACAAACAACCCTTTTCCGCCTACTTTGGACAAGGTCACATCGAGGATTCGATCGCCTTTTGTCACGATTTCATGCAATTCAAAATCAGCTTCAGGTGCCAACCCCTTCAGTTTTTCTACGACCCATTTCGTTTGGGTGAGCGCCAATTTGCTGCGACGCGTTCCCACTTTCCATTTTCCCATGACAGCCTCCTTGATGAACAGCCCCTACCACCAGTCGTGAAATGTAGAAGTAGTGAAGCCTAAAAAGTTGATAAGCAGTAACAAAAATGCCAGGACGTTCCACTGCGCGAGCCTGCGCATCTGCACCGTATCCCGATAGCGTTGGTACAGCCACAGCGAATAAATCGCAAGAACCAGCACGGATAGCACTACTTTTGAGTCAAACAAAAATTTCTCCGGCAAAACCATTTTACCCCAAATGATCCCTAATACAATCGAGAGCAAGAGCATCGGTACACCCAGCATGTTCATTCGGTACGCGTAGCCTTCCAATTGATCGAGGCTAGGCAATCGCCTGAGCAACGGCGACCAGCGTCTTTCCTTGAGCATTTTGTGCTGAAGTAAGTACATGGCCGAGAAGATCATGGATAGCGAGAACGCCCCGTAGCTGAACATAGCCAGTGTCACATGCGTCAACAATAGCTCAGAGGTCAAGATGCTCGATACAGCCTCAATCGGCGTTTCCGGCAAAAACATCGACATGACGAGCACGACGAACCCGATAATATTAGTAAAAAAAACCAGTAAATCAATCCGAAAAAAATAGTGAATGGCAAGCGACAAGCCTACCAGCACCCATGAATAAAAAAAGAGCGTCTCAAACAGCGTAATGACTGGAAAATACCCCTTCATGACTGCTTGCGAGACAAAAAATGCGGTTTGCAAGGCCCAAACGACAACAAGCAACCCGAAAGCCAGACGATTGACTTTCCGGTTGCTTTGCAAGAAGTCGTTAAAATAGAAGAGAACACTTGCAGCGTAGAGAAAGATCGTCAAGTCGTAGATCCATCTCACCTCGGCCATGCACTCTCTCCCCCACTTTCCCAATCGGTTTCTAACAGTAGCAGATAGATTGTCAGGTCAGCTTATTCAGGGAACCGGGAAGCCAATACCTGCTCCCGAGAAGAAGATGTCTGTTTATTTTTATCGTTAGCCCAGATTGCTTCCTGTTCTTTTCGCTCCAGGATCTCCTCCAACGCAAACATTTTCTCGAAAATATCCAGTACTTCTTCCCCATCTTTGGTAGCTGCCATTTCTTTTAAACGCACGACCGGATCGTGCAACAGTTGATTGACAATACCCTTGGTTGTCTTGCGGATGATGTGCATCTCCCGCTCAGACAGGTTCGGCAGCTTGTTTTCGATTTTTCGCATCGCTTCGCTTTGGATCGTGTTTGCCTTGTCACGCAGTGCAGCGATGATTGGCGCCACGCCAAGCGTTTGGTACCAGGTCGTGAATGCCACGATCTCTTCTTGAATCATGACATCGAGACGTTCCGCTTCACGAGAACGTTCCGCAACGTTACTCGCAACGATGCCTTCGAGATCGTCAATATCATATAAAAATACGTTATCCAGATCATGCAAGTCAGGATTCAAGTCGCGAGGAACTGCGATATCCACCATGAACAACGGACGATGCTTCCTTTGTTTCATGATCGTAGCCAGTTCTTTTTTGCCGAGGACATAACCTGTCGCTCCGGTCGAGCTGATGACGATGTCTGCTGTGAGCAGTGCCTCTGGCAGCTGCTCCATCGTACAGGAGTCACCCTTGAACTTTTCTGCCAAAAGCTGCGCTCGCTCCAATGTACGATTCGCTACCATGACGCGTTCCGATCCGTTTGCGTGCAGGTGCTTGGCAGTCAGTTCGCTCATTTTTCCCGCTCCGACGATCAGGACAGACTTCCCTGCGAAGGAACCGAAAATCTTTTTCCCCAGTTCGACAGCAGCGTAGCTGACAGAAACCGCATTTTGTCCAATCGCTGTCTCTGTATGGGCACGCTTGGCGAACGTAACCGCTTGCTTGAACAAGGTGTTGAAGACGGTCCCTGTCGTTTGACGCTCCTGCGCCAACAGGAACGCATCCCGGACTTGTCCGAGGATTTGTGTTTCTCCCATTACCATCGAATCAAGACCGGAAGAGACTCGGAACAAGTGCTCGATTGCTTGTTCGTTCTCTTTTATATAGAGATGATCCTTAAATTGTTCTTTCTCCACGCCGAACCATTCAGCCAAAAAACGGCGGGAATAGTCTCGGCCAATATTCGCCTGGTCGCAAACAACGTAGATTTCCGTCCGGTTGCACGTCCCCAGGATGATACATTCTGCGATACTCTTCGTCTGGGAGAGAAGATGAAGAGCGCGTGCTGTCCCATCGTCGCTGAATGTAAACTTTTCGCGAATTTCGACAGGAGCTGTTTTATAGTTTAGACCCAGTAAAAGAATATCCATAATGTCCTCCCAGAATAACAAACCTGTTAGCGGCATATGTAAAATGCACTATCATTATATCATTATGTCCCGAATCGGATAGGAGTAATTGTGAAAAGTTTTTTAACGAAGTGCACTTTGCGTATATCCTATATAATCCGCTTGCGTTCCTTCCGGGAATACCTTATGATGTCGGCTATACATGAAAACAGAAGAAAAATTGCGAAAATGTCAGGAAGGAGAGAAAAGAAGCTTTGAGAAAACCTTGGATGGCAGACATAACGCTGCTCCTCGTCGCAGTTATCTGGGGAACTACGTTTTTGATCGTACAGCAGGCAATCGCATCGCTGCCTCCCAATACGTTTAACGCCGTACGCTTTACCATTGCTGCGTTATTTTTACTGATCATCTATTTCATCCGCAATCGTTATCGTTGGCAGAACTCTGAATGGAGAGGGCCACTGCTTCGGGCAGGCGTCATCCTCGGTTTTTGGCTCTGTCTGGGATACGCCTTTCAGACCGTAGGACTTTTGTATACATCACCGTCCAAAGCTGGCTTTATCACAGGTTTAGCCGTCGTATTGGTACCGCTCTTCTCGTTTTTGCTCTTGCGTGAGCGTGTCAAGCCTCTCGCTATCTTCGGCGTGATTCTAGCAGCGTTCGGCTTGTATTTGCTGACACAGAACCAGTCATTCTCCTTTAATCTCGGTGATGCCCTGGTATTCTTCGGTGCAATCTGCTTCGCTATGCAAATCGTCTCTACCGGCAAATACGCACCTCGTTTTGCAGCATTGCCCCTTGCCATTACGCAATTAGGCACGGTAGCTGTTATGAGCTGGCTGTACGCCTTTTTCTTTGAGGATTGGAGTCGTGCTTTTGATCCGGCGATCTTGTTCATCCCCGAGGTGGCCTTTGGTTTGATCGTCACTTCTATTTTCGCTACGGCACTGGCCTTTCTCGCACAGACGGCCTTGCAAAAACAAACCAGCTCGACGCGGGTCGCACTCATTTTCGCTCTGGAGCCCGTTTTTGCTGCAGTCACCTCCTACGTCTTTATTCATGAAGTATTGAGTGGAAGACAGTTGACCGGATGTCTCCTGATTTTCACCGGCATGATTCTCGCCGAACTGCCGATTCAAGAATGGTTGCGGAATTTCCGCCAGAGAAAACCAAATGAGAGTCGTGAATCCGCCTGATGCGAAAAGCAAAAAAGTTCCTTCTCCCCTGCGGGAAAGGAACTTTTTTTATGAGCTCTTCTTGACCTCTAGCATTACGGCATCCACAAAAAGCTGCATGACCGGTCCGCACACTTCTTGCGGGTAACGCTCCGTTCGTTTGAGCCACTGTTTGAGCCGGAGCAAATGATACGCTGCTTGTGGAAGTCGCCCTCTTGTCCCATGGTCAATGAGAGCGACTGCCGACAGACCGACCTTTGTCCACAGATGGAACTTCTCCACCCACGGCCTCGTTTCTTCTGCAAGCTTCTGATTCGTCATCCCTGCTAACAGCTTGTCTGCCGCCGCTTCCATTTTCTGAAAAAGAGCCGTCAAGTCAGTAATGGCTTTTTCCCGATCTCCCTGCAAAAAATGAAAGCGGAAGGTCAAGATAGCTTCTAGCAATCGCGGCGATTCCACCTCGCATAAAAACGAGCTTTGCACGTTATCCGCAAAGGTGAAGAAAGCATCTGCATCCTTTTGTCCCGCTATTTCCTCTACAGCTTGTTTCCATACCGTATCAGGATCGTAGCCGATCGGATCTCGCAAATAAGCTGCCGTCGTAATCAAAGGAATCTTCGAGCATTCTGGTCTAGACATCGCATTCGCCACATAGCCTGCTGCGTATTGCCACAGGTCAGGATCGCGGTGACGCAATGGACCGATATGTAGTTCATTCGCCATGGCCAAATCATTCACCGGGTAGTTGTCCCAATAAAATGGCTGATGACCTGTATACTCATGAAAGCGAATGGCATCGCCATCCGTCAGGTAGGGCGAGCAGACGAATCGTCCCGTCCAGAACAAATCGATTTCTGGCGGCAAATGCTGGCCAAGGTACATGATGTACGCTTCTTTTCCAATCCCGTTGTATTGTGTAGGACAGACAACTAGCTTGACTGGATCGCCCCAGCTCCTTATCAAATCCCACACATAAAGCGTCGTCTGGGTATGCGCCTCCGCCAAATGGGCAAACTCGGCTACATCCTTCTCATGCAAGAGATGCATGGGGATATCATCGAACAATAGCGCAAAGTAACGCACACCACGATCATACAAATCCCGATACTTCCTGCCTAACAGCTCCAAGTGCTGACGATTCGTATATTCCATGCTGAGTCCGGGTCCCAGACAATAAATAAACTGCATGTTGCGAGTCTTTGCCCGCTGGATCAACTCATCTAACTGTTGATTGGCTGTCGTAGGAAGCGGCTCCATCCAGCGTTCCCGCAGATACTCGTCATCTTTTGGAGCGTAGAAATACGCGTTGTAATCATGTCGGTGCAAAAAGTCGATCATATCCAGCCGCTCTTCATGTGTCCAAGGTGTTCCATAGAAGCCTTCGATCACACCACGTACAGCAAAGCAAGCACTCCCGCTCACTCAGATGCTCCCTTCCCCACGACGAATTGGGTCTAAGAATTACTCATTGGCTGGAGCAATCTCCTCAGCCTTGGCAGTCGTCTCCCTGGCCATTTCCTCGCCAGCACGGATACGGCGCATAATTTCTGCCCACAGTTCATCCTTGCCTTGACCTGTCTCCGAGGAAAACACAATGATCGTATCATCCCCGCGCAAATTCAGACTTTGACGGATGATCTTCACATGCTGTAGCCAGCGCCCGCGAGCGATTTTATCACCTTTCGTCGCTACAACTACGGTAGGGATCCCGATTTGCTTGCACCAATCGTACATCGCAATATCGTCTTTACTCGGAGCATGGCGAATATCGACCAGTTGAATAATGAAGCGAAGCTCTTCCCGGTTTTTCAAATAGCCCTCGATCATTTTTCCCCATTGTTCCTTGATCGTTTTTGCTACCTTTGCATACCCATAACCCGGGAAGTCAACGAAGTAGAGCATTTGATTGACACGGAAATAGTTCAATGTCTGGGTTTTACCCGGACGAGAACTGATCCGGGCAAGCCCTTTGCGGTTCATCATTTTATTGAGCAGAGATGATTTTCCTACGTTAGAGCGCCCTACCAACGCGATCTCATGGAGACCATCAGTCGGATACTGTTTCGGTCCAACCGCGCTGATAATAAATTCTGATGATGTTACTTTCATGCTTTGTCACCTACTGGCTGTTTAGTTAGCGCGTGACGCAGCACTTCATCTAAATGGTCAACTGGATAGAATGACAGTTCACCGCGTACGCTCTCCGGGATATCCTCGATATCCTTCTCGTTGTCTTTTGGCAAAATGATCGTGGTTAAACCTGCACGATGAGCAGACATGCATTTTTCTTTCAGCCCGCCAATTGGCAGAACCCGACCTCGCAACGTAATCTCCCCGGTCATCCCCACTTCTTTTTTCACAGGGATTTTCGTCAGGGCGGATACGAGTGCGGTTGCCATGGTAATCCCAGCAGAAGGACCGTCTTTTGGAATCGCCCCTTCTGGAAAATGGATGTGGATATCGTTCTTCTCGTGGAAGGACGGATCAATTCCCCACTGATCTGCATGGGAGCGAATATAGCTAAACGCAGCCTGCGCAGATTCCTTCATGACGTCACCCAGTTTCCCTGTCAGGGTGAGCTTACCTTTTCCAGGTAGAATGCTGACTTCTACATTCAGCGTATCTCCACCTGCTTGTGTCCAAGCCAGACCCGTAACGGAGCCGACTTGATCTTTTTTCTCCGCCAGTCCATAGCGGTAGCGCGGTTTGCCGAGCAGTGCCTCCAATGTCTTTACCGTAACCACGACACGCTTCTTCTCACCGCTCACGATCAGCTTGGCAGCTTTGCGGCATACATTGGCTGCTTCGCGATTGAGGTTGCGAACACCCGCTTCTCGCGTGTACAAACGAACGAGCTTCAGCATCGCATCGTCATTCATTTTCAGCTTATCTTTGCCCAGACCGTGATCCTGCATTTGCTTCGGCAAGAGGTAATCTCGCAAAATGTTCAGCTTTTCCAATTCGGTATAACTGGAAATCGAGATGACCTCCATGCGGTCCAAGAGCGGACGCGGAATCGTATCGAGACTGTTTGCGGTCGTAATAAACATGACGTTCGTCAAATCATAGGTCTCTTCGATATAGTGGTCACTGAATTTATCATTTTGGTTTGGATCGAGTACTTCGAGCAGTGCAGACGCAGGGTCTCCGCGGAAATCGGACGCCAGCTTGTCGATCTCATCCAGCAAAAAGACAGGATTAACCGTACCGGCTTGCTTCATTCCTTGTATGATTCGTCCTGGGAGAGCACCTACATAGGTGCGGCGGTGCCCGCGAATTTCTGCTTCATCGCGTACTCCACCCAAGGAAATGCGAACGAAATTGCGCCCGATTGCACGCGCTACGGAACGGGCCAGAGATGTTTTCCCGACACCCGGAGGGCCTACCAGACAAAGGATCGGTCCACGCATGGAGTTTACCAGCTTCTGTACTGCCAGATACTCCAAGACGCGCTCCTTCGGTTTATCCAAGCCGTAATGATCTTCATCGAGAACTTGCTGTGCATGATGAATATCTAGATTGTCTTCAGTCGTCTTTGTCCACGGCAGTGCAAACAAGGTATCGATATACGTACGGATGACCGAGCCTTCCGCAGAAGTCGCCGGCATCTTTTCCAGACGTTCGAGCTCCTTCTCGATCTTCGTTTTGATCCGCTCAGGAGCGTCCGATTTTTCCAGTTGAGCACGCAGCTCATCTACTTCGCCTTGGCGTCCGTCCTTGTCGCCCAACTCTTTTTGGATAGCTTTCATTTGCTCACGCAGGTAATATTCCTTTTGCGTGCGCTCCATCTGCTTCTTCACGCGGTTGCCGATCTTGCGCTCCAGCTCTAGTACCTCGCGCTCGTTGTTCAAAATGGTCAAAAGAATTTCGAGACGTTCCTTGATGTTGGTCGTCTCCAAAATTTCTTGTTTGTCCTTCATCTTGAGCGGCAAATGCGAAGCAATCACATCCGCCAAACGTCCCGGTTCCTCAATGTCCTGCACAGAGGTTAGCGTCTCTGGAGAAACCTTTTTGGACAGCTTGATGTACTGCTCAAAGTGGCCCAGCAAGGAACGCATTAAAGCTTCCACTTCGTTTTTCTCTGTTTTTTCATCTTGCAAATATGTAATCGACACGACGAAATAATCTTCCTGTTGAAGATACTCCTCGATCTTCGCGCGTTGCAAGCCTTCTACCAATACACGGATTGTCCCATTCGGCAGCTTCAGCATTTGTTTCACACGCGCAACGGTACCAATACTGTAAATTTGTTCAGCATCTGGCTCTTCTATATGGACCTCTTCCTGTGTCGCAAGCAAAATCTTGTTATCGTCTACCATGGCTTGCTCCAATGCGCGGATGGACTTTTCCCGTCCAACGTCCAAATGGAGTACCATTGTCGGATAAACAAGCAATCCTCGCAACGGGAGAAGCGGTAATTCTCGTTTACCGGAACGTTCGCCCAAGCGGATGCACCTCTCCTTGTTGATCTACCCTCTTACAAAGAGCCTTATAACAGACAAAAACGGCCCTTTAAAGCCGTTTTTAAACGCCCGCCCGGCCCCAAAAAACGAGACAAAAAAGATCATACGCAATCATTTTTTGTGGAGCTCGTTTCAGGCCGGGCAAGGCCTCAGGCTCTTTGCAAGCAGAAGCTTTTTTCCATTGTAGCGCAAACACAATCCGATGTCTAATCCGCGAGCATACCCGACTGTTACAGGGATAGCGGAGAGGAAGCGAGATCCTCTGCTGGGATTTGCAAAGTAAATCCTGTCGCCTCTTCTTCTTGCATGGCAGCTTGTGGTACAGCTAGCTCGATTACCTCAGTGACAGTTGACACTGGTATGATTTCGATCCCCTTCATGTCTGCAAAAATGCTTTGCCAGTTTTCCTGTGGAATGAGGACTCTGGTCGCTCCCGCTTGTTTGGCGGCCTCTACCTTCGCAACTACACCCCCAACTGGCTTTACCTTCCCATGAATACTGATTTCGCCAGTCATAGCCAGTAAATTATCGACAGGCTGATTAAAAATCGCCGAGTAGATCGCAGTGGCAATGGTAATTCCCGCAGAAGGCCCATCGACAGGGATGCCTCCCGGAAAATTGATATGCAGATCGTAATCATACGGGCGGACGCCCATTCTGTTCAGGACAGTCAAAACGTTTTCGATCGATCCTTTTGCCATCGACTTCCGGCGGATCGTCCGGCTGCGGCTGCCCATCTCCTCTTCCTCAGCCATTCCAGTCATCGCCATTCGACCTTGACCCGGAACAGTGGTGGGTGAAGCGGTCACTTCCAGCTCCATCACACTGCCCATGTTCGGACCGTACACAGCAAGACCGTTGACCAAACCAACCTGCGGTGTATCATGCACCTGCTTTTCTGGGCGAGGCGATTTTTGACTGCTGTGCATCACCCATTCCACATCGGCAGCCTGGATGTCTTGGCGGTCTTCGGTCAAGGCAATTCCCGCAGCGATTTGCAGTGTATTGATCGCTTCACGTCCATTGGTCGCATAGCGCTCGATTACAGAAACAGCACCGTCTTCCATATTCATATTCATTTTAGGCACGGCTGTACGCACGATACTCCCAATTTCTCCAGCCTTCAATGGGCGGAAAAAGATTTCCAGGCAACGGGAACGAAGCGCAGGAGGCAGTTCTTCTGGAAGCCTTGTCGTCGCTCCAACCAGGCGGAAGTCGGCGGGCAAACCGTATTTGAAAACGTCATGAATATGCGAAGGAATTTGGTTATTTTCCTCGCTGTAGTAAGCACTCTCCAGCATAACTTTGCGGTCTTCAAGAACCTTTAGTAACTTATTCATCTGCACAGGATGAAGTTCCCCTATTTCATCAAGAAAAAGCATGCCACCGTGCGCTTTCGTCACAGCGCCTGGCTTTGGCTGCGGAATCCCCGCCTGCCCAAGCGAGCCTGCCCCTTGATAAATAGGATCGTGTACAGAGCCGATTAACGGGTCAGCAATCCCTCGCTCATCAAAACGAGCAATCGTCGCATCGATTTCAATAAACTTGGCATCAGAAGAAAACGGCGATAGCTGATTTTTCTTCGCTTCTTCCAGCACGACCCTAGCCGCTGCGGTCTTGCCTACACCAGGTGGTCCATAAATAATGACATGCTGTGGGTTGGGACCACACAAAGCAGCACGCAACGCACGAAGCCCATCTTCTTGTCCTACAATTTCTTCCAAAGTCGCTGGTCTTGTTCTTTCTGACAGAGGCTCAGTCAATGCAACCATTCTCATTTTACGAATGGAATCAAGATCCTTACGCGATTCCTTTTCGGTTGAGGTTTTCGTGTTTCTCTGCGCTCGCAGTAAGTTCCAAAAGTAGGTGCCGATCACGATACCAACAACCACTTCAATGACAGCAATGACCAATGTCGTATAGTCCATATGCAGTCCCTCCCATGCGTCTTCGCTTGCGGTCAACTTTTGTCCCCCAAAGAGAGAGGAACACGTTCATGACCGTTTTGTGCATATGTAAAGCTTCTCTTGAACGATATCAAGTAGTATTGCCCCGCAAGCGTAGACGTAAACCAACAACAAAAAAACCACCTCGCTGATAACGAGATGGTCTGTGTAGACAATACTTATGCTGTTTCTTCGTGCAATTCCTGGCCTTCTTTGGTCAACAATTGTGGCTTCACTTTGTCGCGAACCGTTTCTTCGGTAATCACGCACTTGTTGACGTCTTCTCTGGAAGGAAGCTCATACATCATATCGAGCATGATTTGTTCGATAATCGCACGCAGACCGCGCGCACCAGTGTTGCGCTTAATCGCTTCTTTCGCGATTTGCATGAGCGCACCGTTATCGAACTCCAGCTCAACACCGTCGAGACTCAGCAGTTTTTGATACTGTTTCACCAAAGAGTTTTTCGGCTCTGTCAGGATACGAACGAGCGTCTCCTCATCCAGCGGCTCCAAGGTAGCCAGCACTGGCAAACGACCAACAAACTCCGGAATCAGACCAAATTTCAGCAAGTCTTCCGGCAAAATGTATTTCAGGTATTCTCCAGCTTTCAGATCGCCTTTTACGCCATCGCCGAAGTCTGCACCGAAGCCGATGACTTTTTTACCCAAACGACGCTTGATAATCTGCTCGACGCCATCAAAGGCACCACCGCAGATGAACAAAATGTTCGACGTGTCGATTTGGATGAACTCTTGGTGAGGATGCTTGCGTCCGCCTTGTGGTGGAACACTCGCAACAGTCCCCTCCAAAATTTTCAAAAGCGCTTGTTGAACGCCTTCACCAGATACATCACGCGTGATGGATGGGTTTTCCGATTTGCGGGCTACCTTATCAATCTCGTCGATGTAAATGATTCCTTTTTCAGCCTTCTCAACATCATAATCAGCAGCCTGAATGAGCTTGAGCAAGATGTTTTCAACGTCTTCACCCACATAGCCTGCCTCTGTCAGAGAGGTTGCGTCCGCAATCGCGAAAGGTACATTCAGAATGCGCGCCAATGTTTGCGCGAGCAACGTTTTCCCGCTACCAGTCGGACCGATCAGCATGATGTTGGATTTTTGCAGCTCCACATCCTCGATCTTCGCCCCGGAATTAATCCGTTTGTAGTGGTTGTACACCGCTACAGACAAGGACTTCTTCGCCATATCTTGACCAATAACATAGTCGTCCAAGATTTTGCGAATTTCCACTGGCTTTGGAATTTCTTTCATATCGATTTCTTCTTCAGTGCCCAGTTCTTCCTGTACAATTTCATTGCACAGTTCGATACATTCGTCACAAATGTAAACACCAGGACCAGCTACCAGCTTGCGCACCTGTTCCTGGGACTTGCCGCAGAAGGAACACTTCAGTTGGCCTTTGTCGTCGTTAAACTTAAACATGCGCTTCACCTCACAACGGGTCAGTTTTTGCGTTCGATAATAGAGTCAATCAATCCGTAGGCCTTTGCTTCTTCTGCGCTCATGAAATTGTCGCGATCTGTATCTTGCTCTACGCGTTCATAAGGCTGACCTGTCCGCTCAGACAAAATCTCATTTAGCTGGCGCTTCGTTTTCATAATCCATTCCGCATGAATGCGGATGTCTTCTGCTTGCCCACGCACACCACCGAGCGGTTGGTGAATCATTACTTCGGCATTTGGCAGAGCGTAGCGCTTGCCTTTTGCACCAGCAGCCAACAGGAACGCACCCATGCTGGCAGCCATGCCCACACAAATTGTGGACACATCCGGTTTGATGTACTGCATGGTGTCATAGATGGCCATTCCTGCTGTAACAGAACCACCTGGAGAGTTTATGTATAGCGATATGTCTTTGTCCGGATCTTCTGCCTGCAAGAAAAGCAGCTGAGCGACAACCAAATTGGCGATTTCATCATCAATCTCGGTGCCCAAGAGAATAATCCGGTCTTTCAGGAGGCGCGAGTAAATATCGTAGGAGCGCTCGCCCCTGCTTGTTTGCTCGATGACCATAGGGATTAGCATTATGTATTTTCCTCCTTTGCCGAAAAAAGTCAATGGTGGAAAAACAAGGCACGATACACTCGTGCCTTGTGATCTTGATAGCCAGTGCACAGGCTAAGCCTGCCCACTAACCAATCATGCGTTCTTCTAAGCTTATGCTGTTACTTTGCTTTCTGCAACCAGCAAATCTACTGTTTTGCGAGTTTGCACATCGCGGTACAGAGCAACCATGCCATCTTGTGCGGAGAAGATTTTGCGCAGCTCGTCTGCTGGGCGACCGTATACGCCAGCCAGTTTCTCGAGTTCTGCAGTTACATCTTCTTCCGTTGCTTCGATGTTTTCTGCTTTGCCGATTGCTTCCAAAGTCAAGGAAGTGCGAACGCGGGATGTTGCGTCTGCACGCAATTGATCACGCAGTTGGCTCTCGTCCATGCCGGAGAACTGGTAGTACAGTTCCAGCGTCATGCCTTGGTATTGCAGACGTTGACCAAATTCATTTACCATTTGATCCAATTCATGCTCAACCATTACTGCTGGCAGATCGATCTCAGCGCTTTCAGCTGCTTTCAGAACGAGCTGTTCACGAACATATTGATCTTTTTCTTGCGCTGTTTTTTCTTCGAGTTTTTTCTTGGTGTCTGCTTTCAGCTCTTCCAGCGTGTCGAACTCGCTCACATCTTTGGCAAACTCATCATCCAAAGCAGGCAGGTTTTTGCGCTTCAGGCTGTTCAGCTTCACTTGGAATACCGCTTCTTTACCAGCGAGGTTAGGAGAGTGGTACTCTTCAGGGAAAGTTACGGTAATTTCTTTTTCATCGCCGATGTTCAAGCCAGCCAGTTGCTCTTCGAACCCTGCGATGAAAGTACCGGAACCCAGTTCCAGAGAGTAATCTTCCGCTTTACCGCCTTCAAAAGCTACTCCGTCTTGGAAGCCTTCGAAATCGATTACAGCGATATCGCCTGTTTGTGCTGCGCCTTCTTCTACTGCTACGAGTTCAGCATGACGCTCTTGCATACGCTTCAGTTCAGCGTCAACGCTCTCTTCTGTTACAGAGAAGTCTTTATCTTCGATGGACAGACCTTTGTAGTCGCCCAGCTTCACTTCAGGCTTCACAGTTACAGTCGCTTTGAAGATCAGGTTTTTCCCTTGTTCCATTTGCGTTACGTCTACTTCTGGACGATCTACTGGCTCGATACCAGCTTCACGAACAGCTTGTCCGTATGCAGTTGGAAGCAGAATGTCAAGAGCGTCTTGGTACAGAGATTCTACACCAAAACGAGATTCGAACATTTTGCGTGGTACTTTTCCTTTACGGAATCCTGGAACTTGAACTTTTTGAACCACTTTTTTAAACGCTTGATCCAATGCTGCGTCTACTTGCGTAGCATCTACTTCAATCGTCAGGACTCCCTGGTTATTCTCTACCTTTTCCCAATTTGCTGCCACGTAAACTTCCCCTCCTAAATCGAATCAACAGAACATCGCCAGCCGCGCCATGGTATCTTCGCAGGCTCGGATGATAATATTCTAGCCATTATAACCATTCTAGTATAGCACAAATCTTTTAGTTTTCAAGAAGACCTCATTGGTCGACGAACAGAATAGTTCCCTCCCAATTGTGAAACCGGGTTGCCTACATGATCATAAAACGCCACGGATATGTAAACTTCTGTCGGGCTCGTTCCTGTCTCTTCTAAAAGAGCGTAAGTCGGTACGTGAAAACCGCGCGGCATTTGCAGGCTCCCCGGATTCAGAAACAAGATGTCTCTCTCTACGCCACAGACAGGTACATGAGAGTGACCGAATACGACTACATTTGCTCCGACCTCTTCTGCACGGTAATGAAGGCGCAGAAGAGAGCCTTTCACTCCGAAAAGATGCCCGTGCGTTTGCAGGATGTGAAGGTCGCGCCATTCGGTCTCTTGCTCAGTCGGCACCTCTTGTGTCGAATCGCAATTGCCTCGGACAAGCGTCATGTTGGAAAACGGCTCGCGCTTATGGTCGACACAAAAATCGCCACAATGCAAAATTTTTTCGACATGATGTCGTTTGACGACCTGGCTTACTTCCCGAACCAAGCCGTGACTATCGCTCATGATGAGAATTCCCATCACGCCTCACTCTCCTGTTTTCTCTCTTGTCCTACTTGATGATTTCAAGCAGTTGCTGCATGGCGCGAGCGCGGTGGCTGATCTGGTTTTTTTCTTCTGGCATGAGTTCGGCCATCATTTTGTCCATCGATGGGATATAGAATACCGGATCATATCCGAAGCCGTTTGTCCCTTTTGGCTCACGCGCGATCACACCCTCACAAGCGCCAGTGGCAATGATTGGCTCTTCTCCAGGAATCACCAACGCCAACGTACAACGGAAGCGAGCTGTGCGTTCCTCTGTCGACACCTCTTCCAGCTCTTTCAACAATTTACGCCAATTCTGCTCGTCTGTTGCTTCTTCACCAGCAAAGCGTGCGGAGTAAACTCCAGGGCGTCCTTCCAGCGCATCTACTTCCAGACCAGAATCGTCACCAAGGGCTGGCATTTTCAAGTATGTAGAGATTTCAATTGCTTTTTTCAACGCGTTTCCTTCGAAGGTGTCCTTGTCTTCTACTACCTCAGGCACACCGTCAAATTCAGCGAGGCTAATTCCTTCCCAGCCTGCATCTGCGAACAGCCTGTTGAATTCTTTCACTTTTCCTTGGTTACGTGTTGCGAGAACGACTTTTTTTCGATTAGGCATGACTTTCCTCCGCTACTGATTGTGAAAAAGAGAGCGAAACATCAGCGAGCGCTTCTTTTTGACTGTTAATCAAGTTGTCAATGCCGACTTTTGCAAGGGCAATCATTTCTTGTAGCTGTTCAGGCGAAAACGGAGCATCCTCCCCTGTTCCTTGCAGCTCGACAAACTTTCCTTTTCCCGTCATGACGACATTCATGTCTACAATCGCTGTAGAATCTTCTTTGTAGTTCAGATCGAGTACTGCTTCCTCGCCAACTACCCCTACTGAGGTCGCTGCCAGGAAGTCATTGAGCGGCAGTTGCTTCCAGGTGCCACTATCCACCAGCTTTTGCATCGCGTCTACCATTGCCACGAAGGCTCCTGTAATCGAAGCTGTCCGTGTACCTCCGTCTGCCTGAATAACATCGCAATCCAGCCAAATGGTGCGTTCACCCATTGCTTCAAGATTCACAACGGAGCGCAGAGCACGTCCGATCAGACGCTGAATCTCCATTGTTCGTCCACCAACTTTTCCTTTGGACGACTCACGCGCGTTGCGGGTCGCTGTTGCTCGGGGAAGCATGGAATACTCGGCTGTGATCCAGCCCTTCCCGCCACCACGCATAAAAGGCGGCACCCGGTCCTCCAAAGTCGCCGTACAAATCACCTTTGTGTCTCCGACTTCAATTAGGCACGATCCTTCTGCGTGTTTAATGTAATTGCGCGTAATGGTTACAGGGCGCAATTGATCATGGGCACGACCATCCACTCTCATTCCAAGTTCCTCCTAAATCACTTTGTTACACTTCGCTCATTATACCAGAGGCGGGAAACGATCTGCCACTGCACAAACGCCTCTTCTCTATTTACGTTAATTGCAAATATTCTTGTCACTTTACACTTTCAATAAAAATTTCATGCGGACATCAGTTGCTCCTTGGCGGCTGGAGGACTATCCGTACTGGTGACGGCGAACAAAAACCACGCTCGTTAATACGGGCGTGGCTCGTTCCTTACAGCTGTATGGGATTGAGTTGAACTGGGCGGCTCACTGGCTTGGTGAACTGGCCATTAGCTAGCGGTTTTCCTTCCACCAGCAGCTGCACTTGCTTGGCTCCTGTCGTTTCTGTCAATGACAAGACGAGCGATTGTAGAGCTTCTGGGCTCGCTTCCTTGCCATCGTCATACTTGAGGATGTCACTGCTCAAATTAACTGTCACCAAATCTTTTTCCTGCTTCACATCCAGAACACGTGTCGTACGGAGCAAGGAACTAAATAGCTGCGATCCTTGTTTCGGTCCTTTGATCAACTCTTCAACGGTTGCCTTGGCGACGTCAGCCGTTTCAGGAACCAGGCGAGTGACTGGGACATAATACGTACGTGTATCATCCAGCTGCCCTTGGAAATAAACCGTTACGCTGGAGGTATCTCCTGGTACCGCCCCATCGCCCAGTTCGAGATTGACTCCTTGATTCCGGTCTAATAGCGTTATGGGTGTTTTGGCTGCTGGCATTTCCGTCAACGGCGTTCCGTTCACCCAAATTTGCACAGTCTTGACGTTGCTAAATTCTGTCAACGCCCGGGTGACTGCATCGACAATTTTCTTCTCGTCTTTCTCCTCGTACGTTTTGAAGTCTTTGGAAAAATCGACAGTGGCTACGCCGTTTTTGATGACAAGTCCTTTTACTTCTGTCCCTTTCGGCAAGACAGCGGAGAAGCCATTCTGGAGCATGCTCTCTACCGGACCACCTTTTACCATATAGCTCAATACTTGTTTGGCAGGACCTTCTGATTTCGGAAGAGTCATCGAAACAGGAACGAGATATCCGTTAGCATCCTGCAAATACACCATTCTCTCTCCAGTCTCCTGAACGACCGGTTGTGCGCCTTCTTTTGCTGCATCCGGGGACGGCGTGCCGTTTGGCAAATCAACTGATACCTCGGACTGTGGTGGTGCATCAATACTAATCGTTTCCTTTTCCGGGCCAAAGAGACCGCAGCCCGACAAAAGCACTGCGCTAACCCCCAGCACGGCCGTCATTTTCCCGATGTGCCTTATCTTCATTTCCCCAGCCTCCTCCAGACACTTTGTACTACCATGTATACGAGCTAGGCTTGGGTTTATGCGTTGAAAGTTTGTCACGCTAGACAAGGTCTTCCATCAGGACTGGACGGTTTTTTCCAAGGAGTTGTGCTGGACGTTTACTTTGCAATCCAGCCATTCTTCTGCAATGGTCCGGAATTTGTTGGCGTCCCCACTCGTTACAAACAGATGCTTCGGGCGCTCTATTTGCTTGCTTTCGGCGTCCGTCGCAATTTGCAGGGACAATTCTCGCGCTGTCTCTTCTGCGGAGTTAATCAAGCGTACTCGATCTCCCATCACTTCGGAAATGACTGGTGCGAGCAACGGATAGTGTGTACAACCCAAAATTAACGTGTCCAAATCTTCGTGCAAGAACGGGGCGAGCGTATCTTTTACGACTCTCCTTGCTTCCTCCGAGTTCGCCATGTGGCTCTCCACCAGTGGCACAAATGCGGGACAAGCCATGCCTGCGACGTACAAATCTGGTTGAATCCGTAAAAGCGCACGCTCATACGCCTTGGTACGGATGGTCGTTTCCGTCCCGATGACACCGACCCTTCCGTTTTTCGTCACTTGAACAGCCGCACGTGCCCCTGGTTCAATTACCCCAATGACGGGCAGCGGCAAATCCTCCATCGCTTCCTCCAGCACGACGGCAGTCGCAGTATTACAGGCGATCACCAATGCTTTTAACGGTGTACGCATCACATAATCGATCATTTGAAAGCTGTAGGTACGAATCTCTTCCGGCGATTTGGAGCCATACGGACAACGGGCATTATCGCCTACATAAACAATCCGTTCTTCAGGTAGCTGACGCATGACTTCCTTCGCAACAGTTAATCCTCCCACTCCTGAATCAATAACGGCAATCGCTCGTTCTCTACTCATGCTAATGTGTCTCCCCTGTTGAAATGAATATAGTACAGCATACCACTCAAACATTTGTGCTACTACCATATGCGGAGATGAAATTTCTTGTACTCCGCAAATGTCGCACCTTCTCTAGGCGCCTTTCATAATGTGGGGAGAGATGATGTGCCCACGAGGAGGAGAATCTTTTGGTAGAAGAAGCCAAGAATTTGCTGGACTGGAGCCAATGGGGCCGACAATGGATCGAGCATTTGCGAAGACATAAGACCCTCAACCGAGAACTCGAGCGGCATCTGCACAAATTCGAAGAAACATTTACAGTGATTGGAAGGCAAGCATCGAAGCTTGATTCGACAAAAGAAAGCGACGAACTCCCTGCCCTCATCACTCGCGCAGAACAGGTGCAGGAGCAATTCCATCACTTTTTACGATTGGCTCAGTTGAGTGAAGATGAGCATTTGGAAGGAGAGGTGAGGGAACCTGTTCAGGAATCAGTAAATGCACAGCCAGCGGTGGCAGAAGAAGTACAAGTGCCTGTAGTTCCAGAACCCGTTTCCTATCCCGGTGCACGCGAGCCAGTCCGTGCGGCACGCCCTGTGGCTGTCGGCCGACATACCCTTCCCCCGCTCCCTTATGCCTACAATGCTTTGGAGCCGTACATCGATGAAGCTACCATGCAAATTCATCACAATAAGCTACACCAAAAGTATGTAGACGATCTCAATGCTGCTGAGCGGAAGCTAGCAGAGGCGCGAGAAAGTGGCAACTTCGAACTCATACGCCATTGGGAACGTGAGCTAGCCTTTAATGGGGCCGGTCATTACTTGCATACGATCTTTTGGCCATCCATGAGTCCAAATGGGGGTGGCACTCCCTCCGGTGATCTCGCAGCGGCAATCAATCGGTATTTCGGTTCGTATGACGCCTTTAAGAGACAATTTAGTCAGGCGGCAGAAAAGGTAGAAGGTCCTGGGTGGGCGATCCTCGTTTGGTCCCCACGCGCACATCATCTGGAGATTCTTATAGCCGAAAAGCACCAGAACCTTTCACAATGGGATGTGATTCCGTTACTTGCTCTGGACGTATGGGAGCATGCCTATTTCCTTGCGTATCAAAACCAGCGAGACAAATATGTAGAAAACTGGTGGAATATCGTCAACTGGCCCTATGTGGAAGAGCGATTCGAGAAAGCACGAAAACTGCGCTGGGAGCCGTATTGACTTGTATCTCCCCTTCATTGACAAACCCCCTCGTCATCCCAAATGACAGGAATGAGAGGGGGTTTTTGCTGGGTAAACTTATTCGCTATACGGGACAAATTCGATCTTTTGCACCTTGATCGGATTTTGGATGGGCTTCGCATTTTCATCTGTTTTCTGGGCAGCGATCTTGTCTACGACTTCCATCCCGGCAAATACATGACCAAAAACAGTGTGGCGATTATCGAGGTAAGCTCGTCCACCAATTTCTTTATACTTCGCTTCTGCATTCAACGGCAGCGCCGACAAATCGAGGTACTCCTGATCTACCTTGGGGCTCTGTACAATGTAGAAATGGGTGCTGTTCGTATTTGGTCCAGCATTCCCCATGCTTAGCGCTCCTCTGAAGTTGAACAGATCCCGGCTAAACTCGTCCTCGAACGACTCTCCGTAAATACTCGGCAGCTCCTTGCCATCCGGCCCTTTCAAATCTCCCGCCTGAATCATGAAATCGTTGATTACACGGTGAAATATCATATTGTTGTATTGCCCTTTTTTCGCAAGTGTCTTAAAGTTTTCCACTGCTTTTGGAGCTTTGTTCGGGAACAGTCTCAGCTTGATCACACCGGCATCAGTCGTGATCATGCATATTTCTTCACCTTTGCGTGGCTTCTCCAACTGAATCAGCTTCACATCTGACACATCGATGCCAGAGTCCTGCCAAATGACACCCCACGCCTTCCAGTTCACCGGGTCTGTCCCGAGTCTGGCCAAGCCGATATAATCCGTTTTTTCAATGGCCTTATTATCTGCGGTATATCCCACGTATTTGAATTTCACAATCGCACGGTAGTTATTGTAAGCGTCCTCCTTCGTGACGGTGTACAGCTTGTCTACTTTTGCTTCGATCACCTGAATGTTTTTGTATTGCGCTAATCCTTCCACATAGGTTTTCATCGCAAAATTCGTCAAGGAGTCATCTGCTACCAGCTTGGCTACCTCAGCAGGATTGGATCGTTGCTTCACTAAGGACCCGATGAAATCATTTACTTCCTGCTTATCTCCACCATGCGGGCGGAACTGGTTGACCTGAGCTTCATTACGATAATCATGAACAGCGTTTGCAGCAGCATGTTGGACAAAAGTCGGACTAAGTAACGGGATCACAATACTTGCAACGACAGCCAGAGAAACGAGTTTTTTCATTCTTTCCGCCCCCACTAAATTAGAAGATTGTTCCATAAAAACAGTATAGCTCAATCTGTGATTCGACGTACGAAATATTTTAAAAATTCCGCTAAATAAAGCGAGAAAATTTCATTTTTTCCCATAAAATCTCTTGCGTCTTTTTGCGTCCCTCCCCCGTCTAACCCATGTAAACTTCATGAAGCTACAACAAAAAAAAACAATCAATCATACCGGCAATCTGCCATATAAGGGAGAGACACACCATGAATAAAAAAACCATCACTGTATTTGCTGCTTCTATTTTGACTTGCTCTGTTTTTGCTGGAGCTCTCGGCACTACTTGGGCTAACCAAGCTACTGCGCCAGTAACCACGCAGCAAGAAACAAAAGCAAACGAAGCTGCCAAGCAAACTATGTTCCGGAATATCAAACTAGCGGAGCCTGCTCTACTATACACCTTACAAGGGGAAGCAAGTGTTTTTGAAGGAACGTACCAATACGCAGTCAAGCAAAGGAATCACGTCTTGGCAAAAGGGTTCGGCACAGCTTCAAAAGGTGGACCGGAATGGGGAACTTTTGCACAAACGATTACGCTTCCAACGAGTGAGCTGATCGGAAACGAGCCATTGATGCTCGAGATGTTCGAAATCAACCAAGAGAACGGCGCGATCATCAACAAGCTTTCCATTCCATTAGATAGCTCCGATATAGTAAAAAACAATAACGTATTTCGTAACCTGAAGCTTGCGGCACCATCTGTCGTGTACACCGTATCCGGCGAAGCTAGCGTTTTCGAAGGCACCTATCAATATGCCGTGAAGCAAGGCGAACAAGTAGTTGCCAAAGGCTTTGGAACAGCATCGAAAGGCGGTACGGAATGGGGTGAATTCTCTCAGGAGATTGTCATTCCTCTGAGCAATCTATCTAAAAATAAGCCAAGCACCCTCGAGCTGTTTGAAATCGATCAAGAAAGCGGCGAAATGAAAAATAAACTGGTACTTCCATTGAAGCAAGGATAAAAAGGATCTACGCTCCCGCAGTGTGTCTCGCGCTGCGGGATTATTTTCTATCAGAAAGGAAGAACCTAACGTATTCAGTAAGGAGGGTGTGCAGTATCGTGAATCAAACTGAACTGGCACAAAGAGCCATTTCCGGTGATGAAGACAGCTTTACTCTTCTGATCCAAGAGAATAGAGAAAAAATATATCGCATGGCTTTTACTTATGTACGAAACAAGGAAGACGCGCTGGAAATTGTGCAGGAAACTGTCTACCGCGCCTTTATCTCCGTACACAAATTGAAGCAGCCGCAATATTTTCAAACATGGCTGACCAAAATCGCCGTCAACTGCGCCTTGGATCACATACGCAAAGCAAAAAAAGTCGTTTATATGGATAAAGAACACGAAAGCAGCTACGAGCAGAAACCGACGGAAGATGTCATCGACTTGCATGATGCCTTGGGCCAACTCGATGAAAAATCCCGAACGGTCATTATGCTGAGATATTTCGAAGACATGCCCATCAAGGACATTGCCGATGTGCTAGACATACCCCTCAGTTCCGTAAAGTCGATCATTTACCGCGGACTGGAGAAATTGAAAGTGAACATTGGGGAGCGTGAATCTCTTGGATAAAAAGCTGGACGATTATAAACAAGCCTATCACGATATTGAAATTCCCGAAGAGTTGGCGGCTGTCACCGAGCAAGGCATCGAACGTGGGAAGCTTCATCGAAAACGTACGAAAGCAAGAACGCGTTGGATAAAGCACGCTGGCGTAAGCGCAGCGGCAGTCTTTGTTCTTTTTACAGTCAGCGTGAACACGATGCCCGCCTTTGCAAGTGCTTTGGAAAACGTGCCGGGTCTGGGCAAGCTGGTGAAAATATTGCAATTCAATAAAGGCAGTGCAGGCGGCGGTACTCCTCAGGATGCCGTAGATGTTAGCTTCATTACGGTACAGAAGCAAGGAGACAGGGAAAACATCATCTTGAACTTTACCCAGGATAATGAGGTACAGCAGAATGCCAGCTCCTTCCACGTGAGTTTTACGGAATATCCGAATACGATGACATTTGCTGTTGGTGGTGCGAGAAGATTTTCTGCTGTCAAAGATTTCGAGACATTGAAGCAAAGTCCGTATATCGAAGATGCCTACGAGATTATTTCGTTGGATGATTCTCTTGTGCGGTTTAATGTGACCTTTAAGGAAGCGATCGCTTATGAAGTGAAAGAGTATAAGGAACCGGCACAAGTTGTGATTACGATTTCGCCAAAAGAAGTGTCGTCAGAACAGCAGCAGCCTGTGTACGCGGTACGCACTGCTTCCGTGCCATATGGAGAGACGCTTGGGGTTATGGAGGAATCTTTGTTGGTCGCGGACAATATGCGGGTTTTGAAGGACAAGCAAGGTGGGTACTTTGTCGAGGCCGGGTATTATCGGACAGAGGCGGAGGCTCAGGAGAAAATGAAGCAGTTGAAGGATGAGCTTGGGGTTGTAGAGCCGTTGTTTGTGGAGAAGAGAGAGTATTTGGAGGTGCCTGGGGGGATTGTGGCGAGGTAGGGTTCTCCCCTTCCCCCCCACCAATTATCAGATTATTCTGGGAGGATAGAAAAGCTGTGAACATGATAGGAAAGTTCCTAGCGACTCTATATAATAAACTCTCAAGAGCGCTCTTGCATTTGTTTTTTAATTTGAATCGGGAGGTTCATCATGGATACAAAAATTGTCATTTTTGAAGACATCTATCGGGATCAATTAGTGGATATTTGGTATCGTGCTGTTTGCCGTACTCACCATTTTTTGACGAAAGAAGATATTGAATTTTATAAAAACATGGTAAAAAATGAAGCACTATCTGCCGTTGAGGTATGGATGGAAATAAACGAAAAGAAAGAGCCTGTAGGCTTTATTGGCCTAGATGGGACGAAAATCGAAATGCTGTTCGTTGATCCAGAATACCACGGAAAAGGGATTGGCAGCAGATTACTCGAACATGCGGAACGCAAGTATGGTTCTCATTTGAAAGTAGATGTCAACGAGCAAAACGAAGGGGCTCACGCCTTCTACAAACGGTATGGGTTTGTGCAAACAGGACGGTCTGAACTGGATGATTCGGGAAGGCCGTTTCCTTTGCTTCATTTAGATTTACAACGTTAATTCTTGGTTTTTCAAAAAACAAGACTGTCTCCTGTAGTAGAATTCTCTACTTGCGAGACAGTCTTGCTTCTGAAATTTCAAGAAGTAGTATTTTTGTCGCTTCTTCTACTAATCTCTTCTGCTGCTTCCATTTTGTTAATGAACGTCCCGACCACCTTTAATACTTGAAACAAGACGACCAGAATCGCGATGACCGTCAACCATAATACTCCAAACCCAATTACCCAGCCTGTAGACATGTTCATCCCTGCCTTTTTCGAAAAATATGTTGGAACGTACTAATTTCTCCGCTAATAGCCATGAGCAATGAGATGCACACACTCGAAAAAAAGATAGCGATTACCCAGTTGGCGATTTCGAAACTGCCATACAATAAGTAATGGTCAACGCTCGCCCAGCCCCCGCTCCATTGCCCCACATAGACCGCCAGATTGATGAATACGAGGTTACGCAAAACAAGCTTCCACGATAAAAAATGGTTTCCCGCCATTCCGCCGCATCCACAAGAAATCTTTCTTCTGCCTCCTGCCAGATTGATACCGATCGCGAGTGTATACGCCACCAGCAACAAAATCGCCAAGGTCAGTCCCAGCCTTGTAAAAAAACCAATCAGCAAGGAAATCGCTATGATGGCTTGCAACCCCAGATCAAGATACGTAAAGCCTTTTGACCACGAATAAGGTATGATCTGATAGGCTCGCACAATGGACAAATGCGTGCTCATATCGCTTATTTTTGAGACAAACGTGCTGATAAATAAAAATGCCAGAATCAGTCGAAACAGCAAACCAAGCTCCTCCATAACACCCCTCCTTCGTTACGCAAACCATTTTGCTTGCATACGATACATGCGCGAATATTCTCCGTTTGCATCCATTAACTCATCATGATGCCCCACTTCGATCAGTTGACCTTGCTTCATGACAAAAATCCGATCCGCCATTCGTGCCGCAGCCATCCGATGGGAAATAAAAATCGCCGTCTTATTCTGTGTGAGGGCATCAAACTGCTGAAATACTTCCAACTCTGCCTGCGGATCAAGTGCAGCCGTAGGCTCGTCCAGAATAAAAATCTCACCTCTTCTGTATAAAGCCCGCGCCAACGCGACCTTCTGCCACTGTCCGCCTGACAAGTCTTCGCCATCCTGTAGCGTCCGCCCCAAAATCGTATCGTATCCACTGGGAAGCTTGCGAATAAAGGTATCTACGCCGGTTTCAACTGCTACTTGCCTCATCTGCACGGGATTGATTTCCTGCGTTACTCTCCCAATGGTGATGTTCTCTCCAGCAGTGAAATTGTACCGAATGAAGTCTTGGAAAATGACCGTGATATTTCGTTGCAGGTCGGTAATATCAAGCTCATGAATCGACTGATCGTCGAACAGAATATTTCCAGAATGGATCGGATAAAGCCCCATCAAGCATTTGACGAGCGTCGTTTTTCCAGAGCCATTATCGCCGACAATCGCAATACGCTCCCCCGGGTTGATCGTAAAGGAAACTTCATTGATCACATTGCGCTCCATTTTGGGATAGCAAAACGAAACCCGATCAAACGTAATTCCAGATTGCAGCTTGGTGGGAAACTCAGCTTTACCAGTGAGCTGCGGAATCGTTTTATCCTCGTATTCCAGAAAGTCAAACAGATCAGCGATGTACAAGCATCTGTTGACAATATGTGCGAGGTTAAAGGTCATTTGCGAAAGCAACTGCTGTGTATTCTGTACCGCTTGTGCAATCGCTACAAAATCCCCTACCTTCAGGGCGCTCGCACGAAGCAGCGATACGACCAATCCCAAGCAGCCAATATACATCGAGGAGGTAAATATCCCTGAGAGAATCAGTGCTTTTTCCCTGCGGTGGAGCAGACGAAGTACCTCTTTCATATTTTTCAAATACAGGCGAGACCATCTACCTAGCAAAAAGTCCTTGAGCTGAAACAGTCGGACCTCTTTTGAGCTGTCGCGCTCATTCAGGATCGAGCTGATATAAGAGGCTTCTCGAATCTCTGGCGTCTGTAGCCTTGCGAGAAAGTATTCCGACATACCAAATTTGATTTGGACAATTAACAACGGGATCACGGCTAGCAAGCTCATCACAGCTAATCCCCAGTGAATGCTGAGCAAAAACACCGCATACGAAATCAGAGTAATCAGATTTTTCCCAAGATCCAACACCCTTCCCACAGGGTCCAGAAAGCGTTCCCCCATTGCCTCTGCCCGAATGCGGTGGTGATGATTGTAAAATTCCGGATCATCGAAATAAGAGAGCGGAACAGATGCTGCTTTCTTTGCTACCATATGCTCCAAATGATATTCCAGTCGTTGCTCCGTATGGGCATCGAGTATACGCAAGACCGTTTCCAACGCATTCGTCACCAGCGTCACAGAAAACAATCCCGCAAGCAGCCAAAGCAATGGCTGGTAATTATCAGTCTGGTCCAGCGCAATGGCTGTAACCTCGTTCACCATTTCTTTCATGATCCAGATTGATGCCAACGGAGAAAATGCCAGGATGATTCTGAGGGCAATGGAACAAATGAGCCATAGCTTGCCATGTGCCCAAATCAATCGAACTGTTTTTACAAGATAGGAGCGAGTCATGCTGGTTCACCTGCTAGCGCTAGGAGCTTCTTTTTGGTTTCCACGGCGGTTATTGGTTTGGCACGAATGACGTCCTGTTCATCGATTACCAAAACGCTGGGGAAATGGTTGATCTTGTATGCTTCCAGCATGGGTTCGTTGCCAATTAATACAGGGATGCCAGATATGTTGTTTTCTTGCAGCCATTGGGAAGTGGATATGTGCTCGGATTCTGTTGAGATGATAACGGATGCATCTGTGAGCACCTCTCCCTCTGACAATAGTTCGTGCACATGATTGGCACAGTGCCCGCAGCCCGTATGGGTGAAGTTTACGATCAGTGGGCGGGGCAGATGATTTAGTTGTTGCTCTTGACCGTTTAGCGTGAGGAAAGGTAGTGATTGCAGTTTGGTGCCGATTGCTGGTCCTGTTTCTGGGATGAATGGGTGGAAGTTGTGGACCTGTTTCTGGGTTTGTTTTAGTAGGGTGAGGAGTTTTGCCAGTATGAAGGCAAAGATAAGTAGAAAGATCATGTTTATGGCTATGAGCAAATCTATCGCTCTCCTTTCGTGCGACTCGAGATAATGCGAGAGGCGTAGAATGTTTTTACAGAGAAAATACCATAATATTCTAATTTTGTCATTGTTTTATGTATCATCTGATATGGAATATTTTGAAATCCATAGGGATAGAGGTGGATTCAACTATGGAATCAGACTAGAGAAGCGAAACGGCCCCTGCCTCCAATTTGCAAACTTTTATTAGAATTTCATTTTTAATCTTTTAAAATGACGCTCCTAGTTAGTAAACTTCTCGAGATGTGAGTCTGTAAAACATTCTGTGTAAACACTCAACCGCTAAACTACAATTAGCTTTTGCCCTTTATGTGGCGGTATGAAAAATCCCCTCCAGACAACAGTGTTGATCTCATGGACTGACCCTAATTAATGAGACGTTGAAAAAGCACCTAGGCTACCTGTTTCCC